>CAIPNE010000154.1 GCA_903866355.1 uncultured Gammaproteobacteria bacterium | reverse complement strand
GACATCGAGATGATGATCGAAATTGGCTACTGCAATGGCATCGAGAATTACTCCCGACATCTCTCGGGGCGGGCGCCCGGCGAACCCCCACCCACTTTATTTGAGTACTTGCCGCCCGACGCGCTGCTGGTGGTGGATGAAAGCCATGTGACCATCCCGCAGCTGGGCGGGATGTACAAAGGTGACCGTGCACGCAAAGAAAATCTCGTGAATTACGGCTTTAGGCTGCCCTGTGCGCTGGATAACCGCCCGCTGCGGTTCGACGAATGGGAGCGTTTGGCGCCGCAGATGATTTTTGTTTCGGCAACGCCTGGCAACTACGAGGCCGACCACGCGGGCAAAGTTGTGGAGCAAGTCGTGCGACCTACCGGGCTCATCGACCCGCAAGTGGAAATTAGGCCCGCCGCGACACAGGTAGACGATCTGCTCTCTGAAATTGTGCTGACGGTCCAACGCGCCGAGCGCGTCCTCGTCACCACGCTCACCAAGCGGATGGCGGAAGACCTCACTGACTACCTCAGTGAACACGGGGTGCGGGTCCGCTATCTGCATTCCGACATCGATACCGTGGAACGCGTTGAAATTCTGCGCGATCTCCGTTTGGGTGCTTTTGATGTGCTGGTCGGTATCAATCTGTTGCGTGAGGGTCTGGACCTGCCAGAGGTTTCTTTGGTCGCTATTTTAGATGCCGACAAGGAGGGGTTTTTGCGTTCCGATCGTTCGCTCATCCAGACGGTGGGCCGCGCCGCGCGCAACATTGCCGGGCGAGCGATTTTGTACGCTGACCGCATGACCGGCTCGATGCAGCGCGCACTCGACGAAATGGCGCGCCGCCGGACGGTACAAGTGGCCTATAACGAGCTCCACGGCATCATCCCGCGCGGCATCGAAAAATCGGTCAGTGACATCATGGAAGGTGCTTATGGATCGGGTGCCGGCAAGGCCCGCGGTCCGCGGCGCGTGGCCGAGTCGGCCCCCGAGTACGGCGGTCTGTCGGTGGAGCAGTTGGGTGGGAAAATTAAAAAGTTGGAGCAGGACATGCACGCCCGGGCGCGTAATCTGGAGTTTGAAGAAGCGGCGCGTGTCCGCGATGAAATCGCATTTATTAAAAGTCGTTATTTAGAAATGCGAACTAACTGATTTTTTTTGCGATTCCCTCTGGCAGATGAGGCACGATTCGGCTAATCTTTCAGCCCTTCGGACCCGTAGGCGCGTAGCTCAGCTGGTTAGAGCACCACCTTGACATGGTGGGGGTCGTTGGTTCGAGTCCAATCGCGCCTACCAATCACAAATTTTTGTTCGTCTCTCGCGAGCACCAGTGCTCAAGTCAGCGTGAGTCCGAATGGCCGCTCGTAGAGGCCACGGAGAAGTATAGATGCTGGTGGTGACCCTTCCAGATGGCGCAACGAAATCCTTCGATGGGCCAGTCACCGTGTTACAGGTGGCGCAGTCCATTGGTGCGGGTTTAGCGCGCGCGGCATTGGGTGGGCGGGTTAACGGCCACTTGGTAGATACCGCCACCGAAATCACCGCCAACGCCAGTCTTAGCATCATCACCGCACGCGATGCAGAGGGGCTGGAAATTATCCGGCACAGCACCGCTCATCTGTTAGCGCAAGCCGTAAAAGCACTGTTTCCCACGGCGCAAGTCACCATTGGGCCGGTTATCGAAGACGGCTTTTTTTACGACTTCTCGTTCGAACGCCCGTTCACGCCCGATGACCTTGAGCGCATCGAGCGTCACATGATGGAACTGGCCACCACCGACCAACCCGTGACGCGCACCCTGCTGGCGCGGCCGGCGGCGATCGAGTATTTCCGCGGAATTGGCGAGCAGTTCAAAGCGGAGATCATCGAAAGCATTCCCTCGGACGAAGACATTTCGCTGTATTCGCAGGGTGACTTCATCGACCTCTGTCGTGGCCCCCACGTGCCCAGCACGGGGCATCTGCGCGCCTTCAAGCTCATGAAAATCGCCGGTGCTTACTGGCGCGGAGATTCACGCAACGAAATGTTGCAGAGAATCTACGGCACGGCTTGGCCTGATCAGAAAGCGCTGGCGGCCTATTTGTTGCGGCTGGAGGAGGCGGAGAAGCGCGACCACCGTCGCTTAGGGCGGCAGCTCGACCTTTTCCATTTCCAGGAAGAGGCGCCGGGCATGGTGTTCTGGCACCCGCGTGGCTGGATAGTCTGGCAGCAGATTGAACGCTATCTGCGCGCGCTGCTCGAACGCAAAGGCTATCAAGAAGTGCGTTGCCCCCTCATCCTCGACGCCAATCTGTGGCGGCAGTCGGGTCATTGGGAAAATTTCCACGAGAGCATGTTCACCACAGAGTCGGAGTCCCGCGAATACGCGGTAAAGCCGATGAACTGCCCCGGGCACGTCCAAATCTACAATCAGGGCATCAAAAGTTACCGTGATTTACCGCTGCGCTTGGCGGAATTTGGCGCCTGCCATCGCAATGAACCCTCGGGTGCACTGCATGGCTTAATGCGGGTCCGCGCTTTCACGCAGGATGACGGCCATATTTTTTGCACCGAAGAGCAAATTCAAGGGGAAGTCACTTCCTTCATCGATTTGCTGCAAGAGGTCTATCACGACTTCGGCTTTGAAGACCTCCAAATCAAGCTCTCTACGCGGCCCGCTAAACGCGTGGGCAGCGAGGAGACGTGGGACAAGGCTGAGAGCGCGTTGCGCCTAGCGCTCGACGAGCGTGGCGTGCAGTGGGAATTACAGCCAGGCGAGGGCGCCTTTTATGGTCCCAAAGTAGAATTCTCCCTGCGCGACAGCATCGGTAGGGTTTGGCAGTGCGGCACCATTCAGCTCGATTTCTCCATGCCCGAACGTCTCGGTGCGCAATACGTCGCGTCCGATAATGCGCGGCGTACGCCGGTCATGTTGCACCGGGCGATTCTCGGCTCGATGGAGCGATTCATCGGCATTCTGATCGAACATTTCAGCGGCTATTTGCCCGTTTGGTTAGCACCGTGCCAAGCGGTGGTATTGAATATCTCCGAGCGTCAGGCGATTTATGCAGCTGATGTTGCAGAAATCCTGCAAAATCAAGGATTCCGCGTTGAATCGGACTTGAGAAACGAGAAAATCGGACTTAAGATTCGCGACCACACTTTACAGCGCGCCCCGTTCCTTCTCATCGTGGGGGATCGAGAGGCCGAAAATAACACCGTGGCCGTGCGAACGCGGCGAGGCGAAGACCTCGGGGCTATGTCCCTAGAGGCCTTCACTCGCACGCTCGGGGAACTGGTCGCCGTGCGATCAAACACTTGATGGAGGACTAACCGATCACTACTGCCGAGAAGAAGAACCGCGTCAACGACGAAATTACGGCCACTGAGGTTCGTTTAATCGCTGCTGACGGTCAAAACGTCGGCGTGGTGCCGATCTCAGAAGCCAAACGTCAAGCGGTCGAAAACGAAATGGATCT
>CAIPNE010000153.1 GCA_903866355.1 uncultured Gammaproteobacteria bacterium | reverse complement strand
TGACGCCGAGATAGACCAGCCACAGGCCCTTGGCCGTCTCGGCGATGCGCGGCGCCATCTTGGAGTCCTTCATCCTAAAAACGGTAGTCGGGCTGTTGGAACGGTTTAGGACACGGCGAGTTGCAGAGGTGAATCTGGTGGCGTGAGCATGAATTTAGCGAATGCGCGAGTCAGAATGGCACGAAGGCGTTGAGCATCGGCAACTGCTCCGCAGTAGATTTCAACGTTGCCAGAAAGCTGGCCAGACTAGTCAGAATTGCCTGTATCGCCGACTGCTTGGCATGCGTGCTGGTAATCGTCAGTCGAGTCTGTCCGCCATGGCGGGTTTGCGTGGCGACGCCATGCAGCAACAGGGGCCGACTGGAAATGGCTTCGAAGTGCTTGTGGGGTTGCGCCAGTCGTACAAACAAGGTCCACCAGTTATAAACGAGCGCTACCATGCGGGCCATCAGTTGGCAGCGAGCGAGATCCTGGGTGGTAAAGCCGCCCCATCCCCACTGGTTCTTCAACTCATCAAAGTTGTTCTCCGAGTCGGCGCGATCACGATAGAGTTGTGCCAGCGTCAGGATCGGGTGCGCGGTCGAGGTGACCAGCACGGCGTATTCGTAGCGTGCCGTCGGAACGTCGCCCTCGATGAAGGCAAACTTTCCTTGGGGCTCATCTTTCCCGGTCAGCAGCATCTCGCCAGTGAGCTTTCGGCGCAGCACCACGACCCGGCGGGCGCGAGTCCAGCCAGACAAGGTCAGACTGTCCTCCATGCCCTCCCACCCTTGCCCGGCGTCTTCCCAGCCGCTTTGACGAAAGAGTTTCTTGATCAGCGCCTTGACGTTGGACGTCAGCTTGAGCTTGCTCACGTAAGGCTGATCACGAGTTTCGGCTTCGCGCAGTACGGACTCATTGCCATAGGCGACATCCCCGCGGAGCAAGGCCGGTCGTTCGTTCCTGGGCAGGGAGTCCAGCCATGCCCAAATGCCCGGCATGCTGTGCAGCGGAGCCGTTTCATTGCCCGCCATGACATCGACGCGCAGCGCAAGTCGGGTGTTGGCCATCAGGGCACTGTGATAGCTGTGCGAGGGACGACCGGGCTTCTTCGGGTTGTAGCCGACCACGGCGCCTTCTTGCTTGCCGTAGAGACACTTGAGCGTGGCATCCAGATCGAGAATCCATGGCGTCGTCAGCAGCGGCTGCGTCGTCTTGCTCAGGTGGCGATCGAGCCATTCCTTGCCAGCCGATTCGTCGAGCTTCTTGAGCGCGCGTCGTGCTGCATCTTCTGAAACCAGTTGTTTGACGCCGAGTAGTTCCGGGTGAATGCCATCCTGACGGATGGCGGTGATGTGCGCATAGCGGTGGTGCCCCGCCAGGATCGAGAGCAGAAAGGTCGCCAAGACGTCGCGCTTATCGGGTGCATTGTTGCTTTGATAGGTCAGCGGGCAATCGGCTACCCACGCTTCAAACAGACCGCTGACTTTGAGAAATTCGATGAAGAACGGCAACTGACCCAGCGGC
>CAIPNE010000152.1 GCA_903866355.1 uncultured Gammaproteobacteria bacterium | reverse complement strand
GCCAGGGTGGGGGAGGTCGGCGGGTGTGGCCGCCAGCACGCTATCAACCAGCACCACATCGGCAAGCGTGCGGGCAAAAAATCCCAACGTATCCAGACTGGTCGCGGTGGGCAGCACGCCGCCCAGCGGATAACGACCGAAGCTGGGCTTAAAACCGAGCACGCCACAAAAACTGGCTGGGCGAATGATCGAACCTGCAGTTTGGGTGCCCAGTGCCATTGGCACTTGCCCGTCTGCAACCGTGGCGGCAGATCCGCTGGAAGAACCTCCGGGCGTGTGCCGCGGATCGCGTGGGTTACGGGTCGGGCCGGGGTGATAGGTCGCAAATTCGGTGGTGACGGTTTTGCCCAGCACGATGGCGCCCGCGCGTTGCAGCCGCTCGACGCACTGCGCGGTGCTGGTGGGGTAGTGCTGAGCGAAGGCGGCACTACCGTGGGTGGTCGGCATGCCGGCGACATCGATAATGTCTTTCGCCCCAAAAGGGATGCCATGCAAGGGCCCGCGCGCGGCGGTGCTCGCATCGCAAGCCCGCGCCTCCCGCAATGCCCGTGCAGCGTCTAGGCAGGCCCAACCGCGAACGGCTTCATCGCGCACCGTGATGCGCTGCAAGCACGCGCTGACCAGTTGTTCGGCGGAGCAGCGACCCTCAGCGATAGCCGCGGCGGCGTCGACCAGCGACGATTCGTGCCAAGCCGTCACGGCCCAACCATACGGTGGCCCCACAACATCGGCTGGTCGTAATTTTTAATTTCCCAATCTGGGCCCACCAGCAACGCGCCGTAGCCGTACTCCATCCAGAAACCTGACGGTGTGCGCAAATAAAAGCTCTGCATGTGGTCGTTGCTGTGCTTACCCGGTTCGATCATCACGGGGATTCCCTTGTCGCGCACGATGTCGTAGCCATAGCCGACATCGTCGCGCGATTGCGCCTCGAGCATGATGTGATGGAGCACGCCGGCGGGCCGACCGGGCCGCTCTGCCATGATCGCAAGCGAGTGATGGCGGGGGTTGCAATGGAGGAATATCGCGTCGTTGTCGTCCCAGGCGATGTAGTCGGATATTTTGAACCCCAGCACATTGAGGTAGAAGTCGAGGGTTGCCTGCAGGTCCCGCACCCAAAACACCAAGTGCCCCAAGCCTAGACCATCGCCCGTGTTATAGCCGGCAATGCCTCGGCTCGGTGTAAAGGGCGTGTTGGACATGAGCGGGCCGTAATAAATTTCGGTGGCAATGCCAATGTGTGGCTCGGTAAAGCGGTACAGCGCTTTGACCCGGCGCTCGTGGCACAGGTCAGCGGAACCCGGCGAGATATCGATCCCTTGGGCCTGTAAGGCTTCACCTAGCGCCTCTAGCGCGTTCATCGAGGCCACTTCCCAGCCCACGACGCCCAGCGAATCATGGGCAGCCGGATAGAGGCTCAACCGATGATGGTAGGCGTCCATGCGTAGATCGACCGCAGACTCACCCGCACGGTGACGTACCTCCAGACCAAATACGCTGGTGGTTAGGTCCAGCCACGCAGCCAAATCGCTCACGTTGAGGGTGACGTAACCCAAACTGCTGATTCCCATGCAACTGACTCCTGGTGGTTAACTCGCCACGAATTGCTCGGCGTAAATATTTTGCGCGGCCACTCCCAGCGCTATCAGGTGCTGATGGCCGGCTTGGATCAAACTGGGTGGGCCACACAGGTAGGCCACGGTGGCAGGATCTTGGGTATCCGCCGCGCTGATTGCTGACACCGGATTGCCAATGCGCAGATCCGCGTCGCTGACGCCCCGATCGATCGATACTCGCAAATCCAGTTGCGGCATCCAGTGCTGCCGTAGCGCCAATTCTTCGCGATAAAACAGCACCGATTTATCGGCACAGCCAAAGCTCAAGAGCAGCGGGCTGCGGCGTCCGGGCTGCGCACGTAGCGTGTCGATCATCGACAGCAGCGGCGCCAGTCCGGTGCCCCCGGCAATAAAAATATGGGGTGCGCGGACCCGTTCACGCAGGAAAAAAGCACCGTAAGGCCCGGTGAGCGAGATGACGTCGTCGGCGGCCGCACGCTGACGCAGGTAATCAGACATCGCCCCCTGGGGCAGCAGGCGAATGAGCAATTCTAGGCGTGGCAGTTGCGCCCGCGTGCTGGCGATGGAATAGCGCCGCTGTTCGCCGGTACCCGGCACTTCTAACTGCACAAACTGACCCGGTAGAAAATCGAGCCACTCACCTTGCGCCAGTTCCAGCTTGAGTCGCACGGTGTCCGGGGCGATGTGCTCCACTGCGTCCACAAAAACCCGGACCTGCTGCGTGGCCTGGTGGCCCGCTTGGCTGTCGTAGGCGAGGTCGAAATGGCACTCGGCTTGGGCTTCAGTGAGACACAACAACCGTTGGCCCGCGTCAGCCTCGTGCCGTAGCAACACCGACGCCTGACCGGCGCGCATCGCCGCTTGACCCGTGCGCAAGTGCGCGTGACAGGTCGTGCAAGT
>CAIPNE010000151.1 GCA_903866355.1 uncultured Gammaproteobacteria bacterium | reverse complement strand
GCCCCCGTTTGACCACCTGCGCCGTCACCACCGCGGGCTTGATGGTCAGCATGCCGCTGGCCTGCGGATAAATCATGAAACGGCGTTCCACCACTTCGTAACGCTGGCCGTTACGGGTTTGGGTGTAATGGCGATCTTCGGTCAGCGCTTTCGTCACGGCATCCCCCGAAAAGGCCGGCTCAGACAGCGACGCATTACTGATTTCATACCGGCGCCACAAGCGCAGGGTGTAGAGGACTTCCTGTTGTACATAAGGATTGGCGGGCGTCGCTTCCGCTTCCAGAAATAGCCCTTCATCGGGTGGGGCGACGAGCGCGGCCGCCAAGGCGATCTGGCGTGGTGCGGTTTGTTGGGTACCAAAGGGGATCGCGGGGATCACCAAAGGCGGGCCGTGTTTGGGTAGCACGGTAAGACGCCAAGTCGTGGTGCGGCGCTGCCGTGCGTTGCGTAGCTCCAAAGCGGTTTGTTGGTTGCGTTGGAGAATTTCGAAATCTTTTTCCAGCGGAGTGAAATCAGGTTCGTCATCGAGCGACCCATCGGCTTCGAACACCAGCGTGAACGATTCATTCAACGGTGGGGGATCGGGTAGCACTCGCAGCGTTATTTCCACCGCGCCAGCCGTTGCGGCAACGCCGAGCAGCAGTGTCAGGAGTGTGCTTTGTAGCCACCTCACCATGGTTCGGAACTCCCGGTTTTGCCGCCGTATAGGCGCTGGTATTGATATTGAAATTTGCGCCGCCATAAGCCACCCGGATCGTCAGGAACTTGCCGGAGCCACTGCTCGGCAGACATTTTTTCCTCATCCTTTGCGGTTTCTTCGCGGGCGGCTTGGGCGGCTGCCTGCTGGCGCGCGGCCGCGCCGTCGCCGGCCTTCGCGGCCGCCGCTGGGTCGGCCTCGCTGCCCTCGCCCTCGGCCGGCGACTCGCCCGCGGGCTTTTTCTCGGCCGATTTTTCATCGTCCGGTTGGGCCATGCCAGGATCTGGTTGCTGGGATTGCGCGGAAGGCGATTGGGCCTGCGCGTCCTTCTGATCTTTATCACCGCCGTTATCGTCCGGTTTGGACTGATTTGATGGATCTTTCGACGGCTTTTTTTCTGACTTCTCGGGCGGTTGCAGCAGGGCTTCGACGAGCGACTTGTTGTACTGGGCGTCAGCATGTGCGGCGTCCTGCTTGAGGGCCGCGTTATAGGCCGCTAAGGCCTCCTCGAGGCGCCCTTGGCGCGCCAAGGCGTTGCCACGATTGTAGAGAG
The DNA here is from genome assembly GCA_903866355.1 of uncultured Gammaproteobacteria bacterium. Classification (GTDB taxonomy): domain Bacteria; phylum Pseudomonadota; class Gammaproteobacteria. Next base: position 3,928 of record CAIPNE010000151.1, on the reverse strand, counting down.
CCTCGGGGTCGTCGCGGCCCTCCAACGCCTGCGCCGCGGCGGCGTAATCGGCTTGCCGATAAAGTGCTGCGGCCCGCCACGCCGGATCTTGGAAACGTTGCGCGGCAGCCGCGTATTTTTCTTGTGCAAACGCCTGCTGACCGGCTTGATCCGGCGTGAACCACCAATCACGGGCGGTTGCCGCACGCGGTGTTAGCAGCACGGGTAGCAAGAGCGTCGCGAGCAGCACCCCCCGGCGGAAAGCTAACGCGGCCAGTGCCAGTACCGGCCCGAGCAGCCAGGGTCCCAACTCATACCATTGTTCAGTGACTCGTTGGGCGGCCGAGGCAATTTCGCCCATCGCCTGCTGGGCCAAGAACTTTTGGAGCGCCTCCACATCGGTGTTGTCGATACGCGCGGGCAAATACAGTCCGTGACCGGTCGCGGCTAAAGCGGTGAGGGGGCCGGTTTCCAAACGGGTCATGGCGATAACCCCGTCTTGGTCTTTGATAAAGTCACCCTCGCCACTGGGGATTGGCGCGCCGCCAGCCGTGCCGATGCCCAGTACCGACAGCCTAAAAGCGTGTTTCGCGAGCGTTTGTTCGATCGCTGCGACCTGCGTGTCTGGCACGCCATCGCTCACCAGCAGGATATCGCCACGCGTATAGCCGGCTTGCGTGAGCAGGTCAGTACACGCCGCAATAGCCCCCGCCACATCGCTACCCGGCGAGGGCATGAGAGCGGGCTCCATGACGTCCAGTTGAGCGTCAATCGTGCGCACGTCATCGGTGAGAGGGGTGACGGGGAACGCCCGCCCGGCGAACACCACCAGCGCTGTCTGACCCCGGTCGCGCGCGGCGAGCAGGTCGTGAATTTTAAACTTGGCGCGGCTGAGGCGGGTAGGTGCCACGTCTTGCGCCTGCATTGAGGCGGAGAGATCCAAGGCAATGACCAGCGCCGATTCCTCGCGAAACAGTGGCTGCGGCAGCCGCTGTACGGTGGGTCCGGCGAGGGCCGCGATGGCGAGCAAAGCGGCCAGTAGGAGTGGCAAGATGCGCGGCGCACGGGTCTGCAACGGGTTATGGACGCTCACAAACGGCAGCAGATCGGGGTCGCAAATCCGCCGCAGCACGTTGTGTCTGGTGGCGCGACGTTGCCATTGCCAGACCAGTGCCAGCAACGGCAGCACGGCCAGCCACCAAAGCGGCCGTAAAAAATGAAATTCAGCGAGCGCGTTCATGTGGCTAGTCGTAGTCGCTGCGCCGCCAACAGGCCGGCCAAAGCGAGCGCCGTGCCTAGCGGCCAGATAAACAATGTTTGCACGGGGCGAAAATGTTCCTCTTCGCGGGCCACGGGTTCTAGGCGATCAAGCTCTGCATAAATTTCTCGTAGCCCTTGGAGGTCGCGCGCCCGGAAATAACGCCCGCCAGTCACGGCGGCCAAGTCGCGCAGCGTGTCTTCGTCGAGATCCGTGGACGGGTTCACCCGAATTGTCCCAAACAGCTGCCGCACCAGCATTTCGTCGGCGCCAATGCCGATGGTGTAAATGCGCAGCCCTTCTCGCGCCGCCAACCGGGCCGCGCGCCGTGGTTCGACATGGCCGGCGGTGTTGGCCCCATCGGTCATGAGAATGATAGTTTTATGGGGCGCGTTCTGCGCGCGCAGCCGTTTGGTGGCCAGACCAATCGCATCTCCGATGGCGGTGCTGCGTCCCGCCAGACCGATCACGCTTTCATCGAGCATGCGTCCCACGGTGTCGCGGTCAAAGGTTAGCGGTACGTTGAGGTAGGCTTGTTCGCCAAACAGCACGAGCCCGATGCGGTCACCAGCACGCCGTCGAATAAATTCTTTGGCCACAGATTTCAGTGCGACCAAGCGATTGACGGCCTCGTCCCCGAGCACGAAATCCTTCACTTCCATGCTCTCTGACAGGTCCACCACCAGCATCAGATCGCGACCGGAGGCACGCACGCCCAAGGGCTCGCCCAACCACTGGGGGTTGGCGCTCGCAACGACCAGCAGCAACCACGCGAGCAGTGCCAGCCAGCGCACTCCGCGATGCAGCGGTGCCGCGGTGGTAGCCGTGCTCACGGTGACAAAATCTTGGACGTCGGGCACGCGCAACGCGGCGTCGAATTGACGCGCTAGCGGTGGCAGCCAACGCCGCGCCAGCCACGGCACCGGCAGCGCCAGCAGCATCCAAGGCCACGCCAACTCAAACATGGGACACGCGCTGGTGGCCCAAGGGCAACGCCTGCAACCAGCGTTCCAGCGCCCGCAATAGGGCCGCCTGGTCATAGACCGTCGTGGGGTCGTAGGGTGCTTGGAGCAGCGCTGGGTGCAATGTCGCGTCGGCTGTTAGTCCGGGTGCAATTTGGTCTAAGCGCGCCAGCCAGGCGGTATCGTGCAGCGGCGTTTGGGCGAGCGTGGGGTCAAGCGCTTGCGAGACTCGCCGTAATAGCAGCGCCACGGCCATCGCTAAGCGGTGGGGGTCGTCGATGTTCTGCAGCTGACAGAATTCTGTCCACGCCGCGCGCCGCAAGGCCCGGCGGCGGTGCCAGCGACGTTGCAACGTCCATCCCAGCGTGAGGACGATGACCAAGCTCACCGCCACCCACCAGCCGGGCGCGGGCGGCCACCAAGCAATCGGCAGCGGCAGATGGATATCGCGTAGCGGTAGCTGGGTGGCCTCCAGTGGCGTCATGCAAGCACCTGCTTGAGCACATTCAAGGGGGTCTCGAGGGTGCTGATACTGGCATAGCCCATTCGATGGGTGCGGCAATAGTCCATGAGGTCATCGCGACGGTCTGCAAAACGCTGTTGATAGCGCGTGGCGAGTGCTCGATCCCCGAGTTCCAAATCCACGGATTGGGCCCCGTGGGAGACCCGCAAGGCCGCGTCGAGTGTGGGCAGTGCGGTTTCAAAGACGTCGTAAAAATGCAGCAGTGTGAGGTCGCTGTGTTGGGCAATACGGGCCAGATCGCGATCCACGGCGGGGTCGAAATCGCGCAGATCACTGAGCACAAAGACCAAGCTGCCGGGTTTGGCGAGCCGCTGCAAACCGGCGGTCAACTGCGCGAGCGGCGGCGCATCGGTTGCCGCGTCGTTGGCAACATCTACCAGGCGGTTCAACAAGCGGAGTACGGCGGCACCACCGCGGGCGGGCAGTAACTCGTGGCTGCCGCTCGCACCCAGCACGACCCCACCGATGCGGTCGTGTTCTTGCGCCGCTTTCCATGCCAGCAGGGCCGCGGTGCGCGCGGCCTGCACCGACTTGAAGGCGCCTTGCGTGGCGAACGCCATGTTACTGCGCAGGTCGACCCCGACATAAACCGGCCGCTCCCGCTCCTCGCGAAAGAGCTTGGTGTGGGGCTTACCGCTGCGCGCGGTCAAGCGCCAGTCCATCGTGCGCACGTCATCGCCCGGCTGATAAGGGCGGGACTCGGCGTATTCCATGCCGCGCCCTTTGAGCGGGGCGTGATACAGGCCGTTTTGCCGCGCCCGCGCGAGGCGTGCCAGCGTCGGTAGCGCGCTCGCGCGGAGCCGCAAGGATAAGAGGTCTTCCAGGGTAGGCTGGACCCGGCAGTGGGTCGCCGCCAAGGATTCCGAGGCGGGCGCAACGTGGCCAAAATTCAGGCCCAGTGACTTCAGCCAGCCCATGGGGTGCGAGCTCAGGGTACTGGCACGCGATTTAAAAGGGCGTCGATAAATTGATCTGGGGTGACGCCTGCGGCCACCGCGTCGTAATTGAGGATGATGCGATGTCGGAGGACGTCGGGTGCGATGGCGTGGATATCCCCAGGATTGACGTAGTCACGCCCCGCCAGCCAAGCATGCGCGCGCGCGCAACGGTCCAAGGCGATGGTGGCCCGTGGGCTTGCCCCATAGCGCACCCAACTGGCGATGTCCGCACCGTAGGGCGCCGGATCGCGAGTGGCAAACACCAACG
>CAIPNE010000150.1 GCA_903866355.1 uncultured Gammaproteobacteria bacterium | reverse complement strand
GCCTGTGTGAACCGGGCACCACGGTTGCGGTGGCGCGCGCGTACCTCGTGGATTTAGCGGAGAACGTCTCGCCCACCTCCATCAAAGTCATCAAGCAGCAGGTGTATCGCCAGCTCATGATGACGCTGGGGCCGGCGATGGCGGAAACCAACCGCCAGATGGATGAGAGTCTGCAGCGCCCGGATTTTCGCGAGGGCGTCCGCTCGTTCTTGGAGGCCCGCCCACCGAAATTTGCGCGTTTGGGCGACTGATGGCCGCCGCGCCGGAGGTTGAACCGCTGCGCGAAGGTGCTGCGTTGACCGCACACGACCCGGATTTTCGCGCAGATCCCGACGCCTGCTACGACCCGTTGCGCGCGGCCGCGCCGCTGTATTGGGACGCGGCTTACGGCCGGTACTTGGTGACACGCTATGCGGATGCGCGTCAGGTCTTGCGCCAACGTGAGTTCAGCGTGGATGCGCGCCAGTCCCGCGCAGACTCCTACCTGCGCCGGCTGGCGGGCACTGGGGTGGCGCCGGGTGCGGGCGAGGGTGCTTATGAACCGCCGCTGGTACTCCTGGACGATCCCGCCCATCGCCGCGTGCGGCAATTAATGAGTAAAGCTTTCACGCCGCGCGCCATCGAAGCCATGCGCCCGCGCATTGTGGCGATTACCCGCCAGCAACTGGCGTCCTTGGCCGGTGAAACCGACATTGATTTCATCGAGCGCTACGCGGGGCCCCTACCCACTCGTATCATCGCCGAGATGATGGGGCTGCCCGCCGCTGATTGCCCGGACCTCAAGCGTTGGTCGGACGCCATTCTCCAAGGCTATGATCCCGAGCGGGATGCCACCACCCAACGCCTGCTGCGTGACAGCTATCTCGCGATGAGCGGACTATTTCGCGACACGCTCGCTGCTCGCCGGCGCGCCCCTCGTGAGGATCTCATCTCGGCGATGGTGCGCGCGCAAGAGTTGCGCGATCGACTGAGCGATCTTGAAATCATCAGCTTGTGCACGCAGCTGTTGGTGGCGGGCAATGTCACCACAACGGACCTCATGGGCAACGGCCTGCACGCCCTATTGCAGCATCCCGAGCAGTGTTTGAAATTGCGCGCGCGGCCTGAGCTCATCGCACAGGCTGTGGATGAAATGCTGCGTTACGACTGTCCGCTCACCGAGACCGGCCGGATTGCGCTCACCGAGACCCGCGTGGGCGGCTGCCCCGTGGCGCACGGTGACACCCTCACGGTGGCGTTGGCGGCCGCTAATCACGATGCCGCGCAGTGTGCCGATCCGCATGTTTTTGACATCGAACGCGACGCCACGGCCCACTTGGCTTTTGGCAGCGGATCGCATGTGTGTCTGGGCGCGCCGCTGGCCCGCTTGGAGGGTGAAATCTGTCTGCAGGCTTTTATCGAGCATTTCCCTCAGTTACGCGCAGGCAGCGCGCCGCCCACGCGGCGCGAGCTGCCGTTCTTCCGTGGCTTTGTGCGCTTGCCGGTGTGCTTGGTTTAACGCTATCCGGGTGGCGTTATGGCGGGGAACCGCGCCGTGGTGCTTAGGCAGTCACGCCGAGAGGCGGGCGCCGTTGCTGCCAACTGGTGGCGCGCTCATAGGCGGCGGCCACCCGAAACAGCGTCGCTTCCTCACCGTGGCGGCCGATAAACTGCATCGCGGTGGGCAGGCCTTCCGGCGTAAATCCATTCGGTAGGGTGAGGGCAGGATGGCCGCTGAAATTGGTCGGCGCGCTGTAGCGGACCAGGCGTGCCACGGCCTCCGGCGGGGCCACTTGCTGGGGTGGGAATAGACTTTGGAGCAGCGCTGGCGCGGGTGCGGCGGGGCACAGAATGACGTCTACGTGCTGGAAGGCTTGCTCTAATAAAGCGGTGGTAACCTGCCGCAATTTTTGTCCGCGCGCATAGTCTTCTGCACTCACTGTCAGGCCATATTCCAACAACGCCCGGAACACCGGGCCGTATTCGGCAGCGCGCGCCGGGAACCATTCGCGGTGCCGTAGTAGGGCGTCCACGGCGCAAGTTGGCAGCCAGTAGTCGCAGACTTGGGTCAGTCCGCTCAAGTCGATGTCCTGCACTGCCAGCTGTTGGCCATGCAGGATGAAGCAGGCGCGGAACGCGGCATCGGTCATGGCCGAATCAGTGTCTTGGGTGCAGTAGTCACGGTCGATGCCAACCCGCAAGCCGGCGGCGCCGCGCGCGATTTCGGCGCAATAGTCGACCTTGGGGTCGCTACGCGTGGCGGGATCCCGCTCGTCACGACCTTCCATCACGCTGAGCATTAACGCGCAGTCGGCCACGCTGCGGGTCATGGGGCCGATGTGGTCGAGGGTGTCGGCGAGCGGAAAAACGCCGTGGCGCGAGACTTTCCCGAAGGTGGGTTTGAGGCCCACGATGCCGCACGCGGCCGCTGGAAAGCGGATCGATCCCCCGGTATCGGTGCCGACGGCACCAAAGCATAAAGACGCCGCCGTAGCGACCCCAGAGCCACTCGACGACACGCCTGCCGAATGCTCGAGATGCCAGGGATTACGCGGATAGGTCAACGCTGGGTGGTAACCATAGAGCGCGAATTCGGTGAGGTTGAGCTTGCCCAGACACACCGCGCCCGCGGCGTTGAAGCGCTCCACCAGCGCGGCATCAAACAAGGGTTTGAAGTCACCCAGAATGCGCGATGCGCAGGTGGTGGGTATGCCTTGGGTGCAAATTAAATCTTTCAGCCCCAGGGGCATGCCGTGCAGCGGGCCCAGATAGCGGCCGGCGCGAATTTCCCGCTCGGCGGTGCGCGCCTGGGCGCGGGCCAGTTCGGCGGTGACGAGTAAATAGCTGTGCAGTTCGCCGTCGAGTGCGGCAATGCGCGCTAGCTGGGCCTCGACTAATTCCACCGGCGATACTTCGCCGCGTTCCAGCAGTGGCGCCACTTGGGTCATGGTCTGAGTGAGCAGTTCGTTGATGGCGTGCATCGGGCTAGCCTTATGATCGGAGCAAGCCCGATGATGGGGCCGCTATGGGCCAACCGTCGAGTCATTTGCCCACGCTGTTATTATTTCCCCCTTGCGAGCGCGCGGCGCTCACCAGTCTGAGAGGACAACAACATGACCGACGTGCTTGCTGGGATCCGGGTGCTCGATTTTGGGCGCTATATTGCTGGCCCTTACTGTGCGGCCTTGCTGGGCGATTTGGGGGCGGATGTTATTCGCGTCGAGCGCCTGAGTGGGGGCGAGGATCGTTGGCTCACGCCCGTGGGTCTCGACGGCACGGGCGCGCTGTACTTGCCCTGTAATCGCAACAAGCGCGGCATGACGCTGGACCCGGCTTCCGCCGAAGGTCGCCAAATCGTGGCGCAGCTGGTGGCCCGCGCCGATGTGGTGGTGGCCAATCTGCCGCCCGATGTGTTGCGGGCGCTGGGGCTGGACTTGGAAAGCCTGCGGCAGATCAAACCCGACATTATTCTCACCACCGTGACCGCCTTTGGAGCGGGCGGCCCGTGGAGCCATAAACATGGTTTTGACGGCGTTGGTCAGGCGATGTGCGGTTCCACCTATTTGAGCGGCACCCCGGAGCAACCGGTGCGGGCGGCGGCCACTTGGGTGGATTTTGGGAGCGCGACGATGGCGGCGTTTGGCACTTTGGCGGCGCTGATGAGTCGTGCGCAAACTGGTGAGGGTCAAAAAGTGGAAGGGGCGTTGTTACGCACCGCTGTGGCCTTCAATAACGCCATGTTGGTGGAACAGCAGCTGACGCAAATCAACCGCGTGGCGACCCTTAATCGGGGGGTGGCGGGCGCACCTTCCGACATGTTCCGTACGCGCGATGGTTGGCTGGTGGCCTATGCGCTGGGTAATCCGATGTTTAAGCGCTGGACCAAACTCATGGGCGAAGACCACTGGCTGAGCGATCCCCGTTTTTCAACGGATGAGCGCCGCGCCGAGCACGGCGAACTCATTTCCGCGCGCATGAACGAATGGACTGGCGCGCGCACCACGCTGGAAGCGCTGGCTGAACTCGAGGCGGCAGCCATTCCCGCAGCACCGGTGTACTCGCCGCAGCAGACTTTGGACGACCCGCATATTCAGGCGGCCGGTTTCCTGACGCCGGTGGATTATCCGGGCTTGCCCATGGCCGCACCGGTGGCTTCTTTGCCTATCGATCTCTCCGGCAGTCCCGGCCAAATTCGGCGTCGTGCGCCAACCCTGGGCGAACACACCGCCGAGATTCTCGGCGAGCTGGGCTATGACGAGACCGAAATTGCCGGTTTGCGTGCGCGCCGGGTGGTGTAAATGGGCGGCCGCCAGCGCCCCTGTGCTGACTTGCGCGGGGCGGCTCGCTGGTTGCCAGCCGGTGCAACGGGCGTGTGGCTGGCGCGTACGGCGGCGCTTTTTTTACCCGCGCGGCCAACGTCAGTTTGGCGCCTGCACGCTGCCGCCACGCGTAGCCTAAGGCTTGGGTTGAGCTCACGCCGAGGACTGATGCGCCGCGGAGGGCAACCAGATCTCGGTTTTTGCGCCTAAAAACCCCTCCGTTTGAATTAAAAAAGGGCGTTATCGCACTGCAAGAATGCGCGCCTTCAGCGAACACCCTATGCTCCTTTGACAAGTGATAGAGGCAACCATGACGCACACCAGATTTCGTTGGCCCATCGCGCTCCTGGGCCTATGGCTGGGAACCATCCCCAGCATGGCGCGAGCCGGGGCTTTTTATGATGCGCTATCGAGTTTCGATCGCACCATGGCCACCTTCAATCCGCTGGGCACTTACGTGCGCAAACCGGTTGAACGCCTCTCGCCGCGTTTAACTTTCAAAGGTTATCTGCGCGAATCCATCGACGTCTTAATCCAGCCGCACGAGAAAGTGGGCTATCGCAATCAAGACTTCCGGTTTCTGCAACTGCAAACCTTGCTGGAGCTGGAATCCACCTACCATGTGGCCGACGGTCTGGACCTGAATTCGATCGTGCACGCCATGTATGACGGTGCCTACGACTGGCAGAGCTCGCAGGGTCTTTATGCCGACCGCCACGACTCCTCCGTAAAACTCTACAACAACGCTGAACAAGTGCTGCGCGAACTCTACGTCAGCTATCGCACGCCGAGTTTCGACCTGCTCGTGGGTAAGCAACAGGTGTCGTGGGGCAAAATGGACGGGCAGTTCATCGACATTATCAACGCGATGGATCGCAGCGAGAGCGCGCAGCTCGAAAGCGAAGACTACGAATGGCGACGCTTGCCCATGTGGATGGTCAACACGACGGTCCACTTCGGCAATAATTCATTGCAGTTTCTATATATCTTTGATTTCGAATCAGACCGCCAGGCGCAGCCGGGCTCGCCGTGGTATTCACCGCAAATCCCGCCGCCGGGTAACGATATCCGACTGGGAACCCGCACCCCGCGTGGTGGCGACTTCAAAGATCACGAATACGGCGTGCGTTTCGATCGCGCGATGGGTGCACTGACCTACGGTTTCATCTACGCCTACCTGTGGGACCGCAATGCCGTTGACCATGTGCTAGGCACGCAGCTGGTGAACGGGCAGGCGGCGCTGCGCTTAGAAGGTGAACATGCGCGCTTGCATCACTTCGGGGCAACCGCCGACTACGCCACCACCTTGGCCCAAATGCCGGTGGTGGGTGCGCTGCCGGTGGTGCTCAGGGTCGAGGCGTTGCTGACCAAAGGTGTGGTCTTTGTGGATTATTCAAAACAGGCCGCGGCACGCTTAGGGGCCAACACCGACGCCACCCTCGAGCGCGACACGCTGCGCGCGGCGGTGGCCGCAGAGTTTGGTATGCCGGCTAACACCACGCTGATTTTTCAGGCGGCGTACTACCAGACTTTTGACTGGAATTCCTCGCTGGGCTACGGCTTTGGTGGTGGCATTTCCGATGAGTGGACGCTCATTCCGTTGGTCTATTTGTCCCGACCGTTTGCCTTTAGCCGTGACCGCCTAAGCGCTCAACTGACCGTATTCCCCATGCTCAGTGGGCCGGTACAGGTCTGGCAGGGGGTGAAAACTAAACTGCGGGTGAAATACAAAATTTCCCAGTTCATCAACACGCAGTTGGTCTACAACAGCTACGACGGCGGCGACTCGACCGACTTCTACGGTCAATACGACAAATGGGATAACTTTGGCTGGGAGCTAAACTATGAATTCTGACGCTGCATCGCGCCGCAAGCGAGGGTTCATGTGGTGCTGTGGGGGCCTGCTGTTGGCGGCCTTGCACAGCCCATGGGCTGACGCCGATGAGCCGACTTGGCGCACGCTGGACCAACTCAGCGCGGCAGACCGGGCGGCGTTTGATCCCGCCACCGACACCCCGCGCGACGCCAAAGTGGCCTATGTGCCGGCCGAGCCTTATCCATTTCAAGCACCCTATACGGCGGAGGAAATGGGCTATCGTGCGGCAGAGTTCACGCATATCGCACGCTGGCCGCAGAGCTTGGTCGACGTCTTTGGGGTCATTACCGGCTCGGGCTATATCAATCAAGGTGTTGGGGTGTCGTATGTGTGGCAGTCCACGGCGCCAGGCTTGGCGAGTTACATCCACGATCTGCCGGCGGGCCAAGAGTATTCCCGCTGGTTGATCTACAGCACCTTCCCGCCGCAAAGCGAAGCCGAGCAGCAGCTGTGGATTCCCTATCGCACCGATGCGACGCATCGCACGAAGATGGATTTTTTCATTTACTCGCCCGAACTGCGGCGCGTGCGGCGTCAGCCCCAGCCGCGCCGCGACCAACGCTTTC
>CAIPNE010000149.1 GCA_903866355.1 uncultured Gammaproteobacteria bacterium | reverse complement strand
TGTCTGGGGTATTGCGCGCAGCCGCGCAAGCCTCGGCCACCGCTTGTAGCAGTTGCTCGGGGCGTCCCAGCGCATCCTGAATCTCTGTCAGACCGGCATGACAACCGGTGACCAACGCCTCACCACCAGCGACCGGCACGACGCTGGTGATCACCTTAAACAGCGTTTGGATCTCACTATAGGCGTCATCTAGTCCGCCCTTCTCCCAGTAGATCCCTAGCTCATCGCCGCTCAGTCGACCCAGGATGACTGGTTTGTCGGCCATCTGTTCTGATAGCAGCGCGATGACCTGCTGTAACACGTCATCGCCCACTGCTAATCCGTGCTCGTCGTTGATAGCTCTCAGGTTATCCAGCGCAATCTGGCACAGCACCGCGCCCGCTGGGCGGCCGCTAGCAGCCAGCTGCTGCTGCGTCACCGCCACCACAAACGCGTTGCGATTGAGCAGACCGGTGGAGACATCATGGCTTGCCTGTTGGGCAATCTGATCATGAATTTGACTGACCGCACCAAGCAGGGCGCGCTCAACCGGGGGCGTTGCATTATCGCGCAGCGTTTTAAGCACCCCGCGGCGTAAATACATGGCCGTTTGCTCTAGTGTCAGCGTGAGAGCCTTGTGTCCTTGCTCATCCACGAACACCAAAGGATTGAAGTCCTCGCCTATCCAAATCAGCCAGACCGGGTAAGGCTTATCCGTATTGGCATTCATCAGGAAATTTTCGCCCACCCGCAGTGCGCGTGCCCGTTGGATCCAGCGAGCCCATTCGGGCGGCAGCGCCGGGCGGGCGCTCGGCTCTACGCCCAGGTGCCCGGCCTTATCCCGACGTTCACGCAACGCGCGCTGCTGCTCGGTACTGAGCTGCACCACTTCACCAACCCGCGCATCAAAAGCGCTGCTTTGTTGTGCAATCATCGCGTCAAGCACGACCTGCACTGCGTGTAGCTGGGGGGCGTTTTCGGCGTACTGCGCCTGCCCTAAATCCTCTAGCAGCTGCGTAACCTGCGCATCATCCAACGCACCAGTCTCGCCGCCGGTTGGCCGGATGCTCGCAATCTGGTTGAGTAAGACCCGCACGGGATGCTCAGCGGCGGTAAAAAATGTTTGATCGCTCAGTGCCGCGGCATGCACCGTACCTTGCACTCGGCGCAGATGGTCTTTGGCAACCCCGGCCACCCGCGGATCCTGAATAAGCGATCGCAGCAAATTAACAACGACCTCGAGCACCTCTTCTTGTTCTACCGGCATACTCCGCCGGCCCAAGCCCCGCGCAATCAGCGACTGCTGTACTTGGTCGCTAATTTCCGCCGCTTCCAGCAAGGCCGAGGTGGAAAGCCCTTCAGGTGCTCTTGCTAAGCCCGCGATAGCCGTTACCACCTGAGCGTTCGCATACTCGCCGGCGCCGGCATCCACGGCCGTTGGCTTTGGTGCTTGAAACTGTCGACGCAGCGCAAACTGCGTTTGAGCCGCGCTAAAGGCCTGTTGGAAATTAGGCGCGAGCGCGAGCCCCGGGCCTTGGCCAAAACCCATGGCGCGGCCCGGCCCCGTGCTGGCCAGCATCGACCCCTCGTTAATGAGAGTCGGCAACTCGTTCGGCAGTGGGAAAAAAGGACCACCGACACCACCGACACCACCGACACCACCG
>CAIPNE010000148.1 GCA_903866355.1 uncultured Gammaproteobacteria bacterium | reverse complement strand
GGTTGGGTTAACACATTCTGGCGGAGAGGGTGGGATTCGAACCCACGGTACCCTTGCGGGTACTCCGGTTTTCGAGACCGGTACATTCAACCACTCTGCCACCTCTCCAGAACCTGATGGCAATACAAAAGTGCCGAGGGGCGGGATTCTACCAGCGTCAGCGCCTTAGCGCACGGGCTCCAACGCCTTCAAACCGCCCATATAGGGCTGCAGGGCTGCAGGAATATCCACCCCCCCGTCGGCCCGCTGATAGTTCTCCAGCACGGCCACCAGCGTGCGCCCGACGGCAAGGCCGGACCCGTTGAGGGTATGCACCAGCTCCGGCTTGTTCTTGTCGTTGCGGAAACGCGCCTGCATGCGGCGGGCCTGGAAACTTTCAAAGTTGCTGCAGGATGAAATCTCGCGGTAGGCGCTTTGCCCCGGCAGCCAGACTTCGATGTCATAGGTCTTGGCGGACGAAAAACCCATATCCCCGGTGCACAGAGCCATGACCCGGTAGGGCAGTTCGAGCTTTTTCAGGATGGTTTCCGCGTGGCCGGTCAGTTCTTCAAGCCCGGCATAGGATTGATCGGGATGGATGATCTGCACAAGCTCAACCTTGTCGAACTGGTGCTGGCGGATCATGCCGCGGGTATCTTTGCCGTAGGAGCCGGCCTCACGGCGGAAACAAGGCGTGTGACAGACAAACTTTAGCGGCAGCTGGGCCAAATTGAGAATTTCGCCGCGCACGATATTGGTCACCGGCACTTCCGCCGTCGGAATCAGGTAGAGCCCATCGGCGGTCACTGCAAACTGGTCGTCCTCGAATTTCGGAAACTGGCCGGTACCGCGCATCGAATCAGCATTGACGAGATAAGGCGCATAAATCTCGGTATAGCCATGCTCTTCCGTATGTACGTCGAGCATGAACTGCGCGAGTGCGCGATGCAGCCGCGACAGCCCGCCTTTCATGATGACAAAACGGGCACGGGCAATTTTGGTAGCGGTCTCGAAGTCGAACAACCCGAGACCTTCACCGATATCAACATGGTCTTTGGCTTCAAAGTCGAGCTTGCGCGGCTCACCAACACGCCGAACTTCGACGTTGGCATCAGCATCCCGCCCGGCAGGAACGCCGGCATGGGGAACATTGGGCACATGCATCAGAAAATCACTCAACCGCTGCTGCACGACTTCAAGACCCTGCTCAAGAGCCTTCAACTGCTCAGCTTGGGCGTTGACTTCAGCCATCAGCGCCGATGCATCTTCTTTCTTTGCCTTGAGCTGGCCGATCTGCTTGGACAGCGCGTTGCGGCGTGCCTGCAGATCCTGGGTTTCGGTCTGGATCGCCTTGCGTTCGTTCTCAAGCGCGGTGAACTGCTCTACATCGAGCACATAACCGCGATCCGACAGGCGCGCAGCAACCGCTGCTGTATCCGCCCTCAATAGTTGTATATCAAGCATGTCTGCCTCAATCCGTCCCCGTTTTCGCCCACATTGAAGCCAACTTAAAGCTTAGCGGGAACCTGGACTGGTCCAATTTTTGAAAAGAGCCGACATTATCGGTTAGATCGCCCTGCTCAGCCAATCCTTGACAGCCCGGCGACCGCCCTCCTACAGTCGCCGCTCCTCAAACGGCGGTTGACCATG
>CAIPNE010000147.1 GCA_903866355.1 uncultured Gammaproteobacteria bacterium | reverse complement strand
GAGGAGGGTGGTGAGGGCTTGCCGTAGGCTGCGGGTTTGGCCGTTGCGACGGGTGAGGCCAATGCGGTCGAAATACTCCAGCACCTCGATGGCGGTGTTGCGCCCAATGCCACTGTGGTCTCGATACTCGGCCACGCTAAAGGCACCGGGCGCGCTTTGTGCGGCCAGAATTTCTACTTCGCGGGCGAGCGCATACAACAGGCGCGGCAAATAAAACCGGTACTTCCCCACCTGTTGGAGATGACCTAAACGGGCCATGCGTTCAAGGAATGGACGGAGCACGCTGACCTCGATATTTAACGGCACTAGGAGATCGTGGAGCGCGGGGGCCTGCAAGCCGTGGCGCTCCATTTCCAAGGTGACGCGGGCTAACAGTGCGGCTTCTACGGGCGGTAGTACGGCTTGATGTTGGGGCTGACACAGTTGTCCGCCCCGGCGTTGCAAACGTCCTTCGCGGACCAGTAAATCGCTGGCGGCGCGTAGCAATCGGGTGGGAGTTTTGGGCGTGATTTGTGGCGCTAACTGTGGCTCGGGCAATCCGCTGTGCGCGGGTTCGCGCGCGTGGTGCAGGCTAACGGCTTGCTCTATCGCCATTTGTAAGGCCTGCCAGCGCGCGGTTTCAACCAGCAAGCAGTCGCCATCGGGTAGCGCCACACGGCTGGCGTCGACCGCCATTTGGGCGGCGCTGGCTTCGGCCTCGCTGAGGTTGCGGCAACGCGCAAACCAACTGGCCTCCACGCCCTCGGCCTGCTCCGTTAACAATGTGCGCAAGGCGTGGGCCGGCGTATCGTTGGCCAACGCGCTGAACAATTCGAGACGTTTAGCGCGCGTCAACGAACGCGGAAACGGTAGTGCCTCTAACACCCGGCCCCCACCCAGGGTGCGGGTGGCCGAGGGATCGCGCAGGACGAAGCGATCCCCATGCACCGCCACCACCGGGGCTTCGAGGGTTAAGTTGGCGTAACAGCTAGCGCCGGGCGGTAGCGGACCATCACGTAGTAGGGTCACGCGCCCCAGAATATCGGCGGCACCCAAATGCACATGGACCGACGCACGCTCCTGCAGCGCTTTGATCTCGCTGGCGCAGAGCGTGAGCGCCACACCCAGACGCAGCGCGGTGCTCGCCAACGCCGGGGCAACCAACCAATCGCCGCGATGCACTTCGTAGCGCCGTAAGTCGGCCCCGGTGAGGTTGATGCCGCAACGCTCACCGGCACGTGCCACGCTGGCCTGCCGGTTCTGCGCGTGAATGGAACGGATGCGAACCTCCATGCCGGAAGGGGCAATGAGCAGGCGGTCGCCCACTTGGGCGCTGCCCGAATACACCGTGCCGGTGACCACGCGACCCGCGCCATCGAGGACAAAATTGCGATCGATCGCGAGTCGAAAATGTCCGGCATGCGTGCGTTCCGCCGCCTGTTTTTGCGCGGCATAGAGCACCTCGCGCAGTGCCGCGATACCGGTTCCCAGCGGCGCTGCGCACGCCACGATCGGCGCGTCGGCCAAGCCTGTGCCGGCGAGCAGCGCGGTAATGTCTTGGGCGACGGCCTGCGCTTGTGCGGGATCTACGCGGTCTACTTTGGTGAGCGCGACCACCCCTGCGCGAATGCCCAGCAGGTCCAAAATAGCCAAATGCTCACGCGTTTGTGGCATGGGACCATCGTCGGCGGCGACCACCAGCAAGGCGAAATCAATG
>CAIPNE010000146.1 GCA_903866355.1 uncultured Gammaproteobacteria bacterium | reverse complement strand
GCGCATTCGCGCCAATCCCGAAGTGGCGTTGGCGCACTGTGATGCGCGCGGTGGCAGTCTTGGCCCGTGGGTCACGGCACGTGCGCAACTGGTCACCGATCCCGCCACGATAGCCGCCGCCTACGCGGCATTGCGGCGTAAATACGGCTGGCAAATGTGGCTCATCGACCTATTCTCCAAAATTTCTGGCCGCTATCACTTACGCATTCTTATTGAAATTAATTGGGAGCCTGCATCGCCTTGATTACTCTCGCCGCAGCCTTAGAACCCACCCCCACCATCGACAGCCAGCACCCCGCAGTGTTGGCATTTGTTGCGCGCCACCGCGGCGTCGGTAGCGAACGCGAGCAGGCTATCCGCCTGTATTACGCGGTCCGGGATGAGATTCGCTACGACCCCTACTCCATCGTTATCAGCAGCGCGGGATTATCCGCCAGCCGGGTGCTTGGCACTGGGCTCGGCTGGTGCGTATCGAAAGCTGTTTTGCTGACGGCTTGTTGCCGCGCCAGCGGGATCCCGGCGCGCATCGGTTTTGCTGACGTGCGCAACCACTTGTCTACCGAGCGCATGCGCGCCTTGATGCAAACCAATGAGTTTCGTTGGCATGGCTATACGTCCATTTTGCTCGACGGTCAGTGGCGCAAGGCCACGCCTGCATTTAATTTATCCCTGTGTGAGAAATTCCGGATCCGCCCGTTAGAGTTCGATGGCACGACCGATTCCATCTACCACCCCTACGACATGGACGGCCGAGAACACATGGAATATCTCCGCTATCGAGGCGAATTCATCGAAGTGCCTATCGCCGAAATGAGCGTCGAATTTGCGCGAATTTATCCCCGCATGTTGGCGGCGATGACCCAAGGCAACTTTGTCGCCGAGGTTGCGCGCGACACAGCACCGCTGCACCCCGCGCTACCCGGCTAGCGGGTGCGCTGGAGTGCGGCGCGCGGGTGCGCTGAAGTGCCGCGCGCGGCCGGGCTGGTCAGCGCACTCTGGCCGGCGTGCGGCTCAGATTTTGGCACTGCCATAGCTCGCCTGAATGCTATCTAGCGGCGATTTTTGAATCCCGTGATTAGGAATGGGATAGCGCAAACCGTTCTCGCTCAGCGCCGCTAAGCCGGCGACTATCGGCGGCAGAAAGCTCGGCGGCAAAGCCATGAGCATTTCTTCGTCTAGCACGCCCCCAAACTTGCGCTCGGCATAGCAGGGTATCGACAACGAAGGTTCGCCGGTTTTGAGCGCGTTTCCCCAAGAATCTGCGCAGGCACTTTCGCCCACGCAGGTGAACGTCAGCTTGCGATAGTTGCGGTACTGCAGCCCGTTGACCAAGGTGATCATTTGGCCGGGCGTGCCATAGAGCAAACATAAATCGGGATTATCGAGGCGCCCGGCGGTGAGCGGGGAGACTGCGATCGCGGCATAGTCACCGTGAGAAGCGCAGCTCATTGCGCGCTGGTGGGCGGCGCTGTCTTCCAGCGTGCCATACCACACGCCGTTCATGGGTTCCCCACGCAGCCACTGCGGATCGGCAGGATGCAAGCCGATCACGGCCCCGCACTGCGCCCCCATCAGGTTGTCCATGGTGACGCCCAAGGTCCAACCCAACCAGCGGCTTTGGCCGACGATTTGATCGAACGCAAATTTCTCGCCGACCGGCGGACGGCGAATTTTTGGCACAGCGGCCATTTCTGCTTCAGTCCGAAAGCGCTTCATGCCGATGGGCGTGGCCTTCAACCGCAGATAACGGTTAAGCGCATCTACCAGCGCGGGAAAATCGTAGGGGGTCGCATCGTTCCAGCAATTAGGGGTCATGCCAAATGCACTCCTTTAAGGTTAAGTGGCGAGGGTTGGGCGCACGCGCACCATCCCTTTGCCCCGTATTGTCATCACCGGTTCACCATCGAGATTAAGCACTTCGATGAAGTGTGAGAAAAAACCCCGGTCGGGTTTGGAGACCGAGCGCCGGCCATCCAGCACCGAAACCTGCACCCGCAACACCATGAGAT
>CAIPNE010000145.1 GCA_903866355.1 uncultured Gammaproteobacteria bacterium | reverse complement strand
TTGGTTTCACTCACCGGCGTATCAGGCGCTCATTCCCCTGCGCGACGCCGCGCTGGCGGTGACTTTCGTCGTCATCGAAGAAGCCTAAACAACCGCTCACCTAGCGCTATTCCACCGTGATCGTAATGACCTCCGAGAATACCGGAGGCTGTTGCGGTAGGTGGACATAGTCGCCCAACAGCAGCTGCAAGGTGTGTTTTCCGGGCGCCAGTTCTAGCGTGGTTTCGGTCTGGCCCGCGCCAAAATGCAGGTGCTGGGCGTCGTTCGGCACGGGCTTGCTGAGATCGGGCAACGGCACATCGACCAGCAGATGGTGATGCCCGGTTTTCTCCATGGCGACTCCCGCAGGGGCCACGCCCCACGGCTTGCGTAAACCAAAGACCACCGTCACCGGGCTTTTGACCACCGCCCCGTTCGCGGGCAAAACAATATAGGCCAACGGGGTCGCGGCGACGGCGAGCAGCGAGAGCGACCCCAGACCCAGACCCACGAGTGTGCGGATGAGCGGTTTCATGGATAAAAGTCTTCCTTAAAGTGTGGGGCGATGGTCCTGCCCGTCAATGGTAAGGGTACCCCGGGGCTACCGGACGATGTTAATGCAGATCTTGCCACGGCCCGGTCGTCGGCGGCTTCAAGCACCCCAAAAACCAAAACTTAGCGCCGTGGCCGAAAATGCCGTACGGCCAGCGTGAGCGCCCGCAGGGCCGCGGATCGATCGCCGTAATGCACTACCGCGTAGAGTTCCGCGATGTGGCGGGCTTTGACGGCGAGATCTGGACGCGCCACGGCGATGCGTTCGGCAAATTCCAGCGGCCCTTCGTGGGGCGCACGGGCGAGGCTCACACGGGCAAGCCGCCGACAAAAACTGGCGTACGCCCGCGCCGCCGGGGTGCGGCGTGGTCCGGGTGACCACAACAAGAACAGTGCGAGCAAGCCCAGCGGGATGCTGATGAGGCCCGCGAGCCATGCGGCCAAGGCGCTGGGGGTCAGGTTTTGCAAGCCCAGAGATTCCATCAACCCGCGCTGGCGTTCCACGTTATAGCCCAGCACCCACTGGCTCCAGTGATAGTTGGCTGAGTCCCAGAGTTGGCGGGTGGCGCGCCACATCGCGAAGGCGGCGCCATCCTCGGCGAGCATTCGCAGCGCGCCATCCCGCTCTGAAAAAGCACCGATGCCCAGCGATACCCGTTCCGGCGCGACCGCGGCAGTGGGGTCCACCCTCACCCAGCCGCGAGCCTCCAGATAAACCTCAGCCCACGCATGGGCATCGCTTTGGCGCACCAGAAAATAGTCGCTCAGGGTGTTGTACTCCCCGCCCTGATAGCCGGTGACAACGCGCGCGGGAACGCCTGCGGCCCGCATTAACACGACGAAAGCGGCGGCAAAATGTTCGCAAAAACCCGCGCGGGTCGCAAACAGAAAACTATCGATAGGGTCGCCATCGAGTCGTGGTGGCAGGAGCGTGTAGGTAAATGGGGCTTGCGAAAATAGCGCCAACGCGGTGTCGATAATCACCCCCGGTGCCGGGTCATGCGTACGCCAAGTTTGCGCCAGCGCCCGCGTTTTGGGGTGTGCGCCCGAGGGCAGGGCGAGGGCCGCAGCACGCTCGGCAGCGGAGATTTCCAGCAGGGAATAATCGGTTGCCGATTCCACGGTATAGCGTAAGCGCCGTTTGACCGACTGCGCCGCCATGAGCTCGCGTGCCCGACCCAAGTGGCCATCCGCGTTGGTGTAAACCAGTGCATCCAGGGCTGGCAGCCAGTGCTCCCCGTGCGCCTCTAACCAGATGTCGTAGCGATAGCGGGTCCCCCGGGCAATGACGGCGGGCGGCGGCTGCTGGGCTAACGGCCCGGCGCGCCAAGTCCGACCATCGGTTTGCCACAGCACCGGTCCACGCCAGTACAAATAGCGAGCCCGTGGCTGGACGCCGTTGAAGTCCACTCTAAACGCGACTTCATCGGAGGTGCCCAGACGGGCAATCCGTCCGATGGTCATTTCATCGGACAATCCCGTAGTGGCCTCCTGGGAGTCTGTCGGCACCCCCCAAAGCGGTCCCGGTAACCGCGGGAAAAGGACAAAAAAAACGACCATCAACGGCATGCTTTCCGCCACCATGCGCGCCGCTAGCCAGCCGCAGGCTGTTCCGGACACGCTGGGCGGCGCATTCGCGCGCGCCAGTGCGGCGGTGGTGAGCACCGTCACCCCCAGCAGATACATCGCGGTGGGAATCGCCTGCGAAAAAAAGAAGTTGGTGGCGACTAAAAAATAGGTCAGCAAGCCGGTGACGTAAAAATCGCGCGGGGTGCGCAGTTCCACCAGCTTCAAGCCCAGTAACGTGGTGAGCAGGGCCACGCCCGCGTCCCGCCCTAGCTGGCCTTGGTAGTGGCGATAAATGAGCGCAAAGGTGATCGCCGCCACGCCCTGCAGCAGCCACCACAGCGCGCGGTGGGCAGCATCCGGCAACGCCACCCAGCCGTAGGCGCCCAGCATTCTCCAGCTGGCAAACGCGACAAAACACCCCGGCAGCACCAGCGGCAGGCGGGTGGCATGCGGCGCCACAGCCAAGGCCACAGCGGCTAGTACCCACCATAGTTCTGCGCGGCTGACGGGGCGACCGGCGTTCATGCGGGGAGCAACGCCAGCGCTCGCAGCACCCGTTCGCGCTGGCCTGGGCCGCAGTCTGGCGCGAGTTTGAGGCCGGCGATCTCTAGCCCATAACGTTGGCCGGCCCGCTCGGCCTGCAGGGTCCAGCTCGCCAACTGGGAGATTCGCGCTTCGGCGTCGCCTAAGCTTGCCGTGTCGCGCCAGCGCAACCAGCAATCCCCACGGCCTCCGCCTGCCATTTTTTTCACCAGTAGGTCGTTGCTGCGCGCCGAAGCTTTCCAGTGGACGCTCCGTAGCGAATCCCCGGCAACGTAGCCGCGGAGTTCGGCAAAGTCGTCCATGCCCGCGCCAGCACTGCCCGGTGCGTTGCTATCGAGGAGGTCTGCACCCGGCAAGGCCAGCGCGCCGCGTGGTACGGGATAGACCAAGCAGCGCAACTCGGGTCGAAAATAGGCCCAGCTATAAAACAAGCCCAGCGGATAGCGACTCGAAATTTCTACCCGCCCGAGCACCAGCCAGCCGCGTTGGTGGGTGGCCACGTGCAGCGTCACGGGGGCCGCACCGGTGTCGATGACCGCGCATTCGCCGTGGCCATCGGTCTTTGGGCGCCACCACCAGAGTGCTTTTTTGGGCTGCAGCCGACGCAGGGCAAAACTATAGCGGGCGCGGCGTTGGGTATCGTGCAGGGTTAATTCGAAGCACGCCGGCTGGCCAGCGTAGACCGGCCGGGCGGCCCGCGTCTCCAAGGACAAGCCGGCCAGATTGCGCCAAGTGCGCAGCATCGTGGAGAAACTTAAAGCGAGCAGGAGAAAACACAAAACAAAGGCGAGCGCGTTGTCGTAATTGGTGGCGCCAATGAGCACTAGTCCAATCACCCCAAACAGCAACAGGCCGGGGCGCGAGGGAAAAATGTAGACTCGGCGTCGGTCCAGCACATCCAGCGGCGGCGGCACGTCTTGCGGG
>CAIPNE010000144.1 GCA_903866355.1 uncultured Gammaproteobacteria bacterium | reverse complement strand
GGCACAGAATTTTTGCGTTTGCGCATCGGCATTGGCCACCCGGGCAGCGCCGACCAAGTCGTCAATTACGTATTAGGCAGCCCGTCCCTCGAGGACCGACTCGCCATTGATCAGGCCATCGAACGCGGCCTCGAAGGGATGCCAGAGATCGTGGCTGGGCAGGCGGATAAAATCATGAATCAACTCAATCGGCGCGCTGACGCAACAGGGAAAAAATAGACATGGGTTTCAAGTGCGGTATCGTCGGTCTACCCAATGTGGGCAAATCTTCTTTGTTCAACGCCCTGACGCAGTCAGCGATCGCGGCCGAAAACTACCCTTTTTGCACCATCGATCCGAATGTCGGCATCGTCCCGATGCCCGATCCGCGGCTCACTGCACTCGCCAACCTCATCAAGCCCAAACAAACGGTGCCGACCTCCATGGAGTTCGTGGACATTGCCGGCTTGGTGGCCGGTGCCTCCAAAGGCGAGGGCTTGGGCAATCAATTTCTGGCCCATATCCGGGAAACGCACGCCCACGCCCACGTGGTGCGGTGCGTAGAGAACGACAACATCATGCACGTTGCCGGCAAGGTCGACCCCCTCGCGGACATCGAAGTCATCGAGACGGAACTGGCGCTCGCCGATTTGGACACCGCCACCCGTGCCCTAGACCGTGCGGCCAAACAGGCCAAGTCGGGTGATAAAGAACTCAAGGCGCGGGTCGCGGCCCTAGAGGAAGTGACGGTGGGGTTAGATCGCGTGATTCCGATTCGGGCACAAGGACTGAGCGCCGCCGCGTTGGAAGCCATCAAGCCGCTGGCGCTGCTCACTGCAAAACCGGTGCTGTTTGTCGCCAACGTGGACGAAGCCAATACGGCAGGCAATGCCTTCGCCGTGCAGGTTGCTGAATTGGCGGCCAAACAAGGCGCCGAATGCGTGGTGATTTGTGCGGCGCTAGAGGCCGAGCTCGCCGCCTTAGGCGACGAAGAACGGGCGCAATTCCTCGCAGAAATGGGCCTCGAAGAACCCGGTCTCAATCGGGTGATCAGGGCGGGCTACAAATTGCTGGGCTTGCAAACCTACTTCACCGCCGGGCCTAAAGAATGTCGCGCCTGGACCATCCCCACCGGCGCCACCGCCCCGCAGGCTGCTGCCGTCATCCATACTGACTTCGAGCGCGGCTTCATCCGCGCCGAAGTCATCGCCTACGCTGACTATATCGCCGGCAAAGGGGAGGCCGGCGCGCAGGCCGCGGGCAAACTGCGCCTGGAAGGTAAGGATTACATTGTTCGTGATGGCGACGTGATGCATTTCCGGTTTAACGTGTAAACGAAAGTTGGGATGGCGGCGGACTTCGCCGGACGGATTTAGCTCGGTTACCTGATTTTCTACTACCGAAAAAGGGCGTGGGGGGCAACGGTACCCGCGTATCACCGGCCAGCTTTCGTCACCGGCACCGGCGAAGGCGGTGTTTCCAACCCTGCTCGTGCTGAGTCGGTGCCCCCGGTCGCAGGCCCTCAAGGTTCTCGCCCAAGTTGTTATGGCGTAACTTTCCAAAATCGAGGACACCGCATGGGACGCCCGATCAATCTGCCCACGCACCCGCGCCTGCGCTATGCCGATGCGAGGTTGTGGAAGCAATTATTGAATGACATGGCCCACGTCCTACCCGGTCGGAAAACGGATCCTGCCTTGCAGGTTAGATATCGCGCTGCCCTCGAAGATCGCGCCGATCCTAGGCCACCTAGAAGGTGCAGAAAAACCCACATGGATAGCGCACCTTAAAATCCGTCCAGGCACCCGCCGCCATCGGGTCTCAAAGCTTTTCCGCGCCAATACGGCAAGCGGTTGGGGGTTGGTGTGGTCCATCAAATATCAATCCGAGCCGCGCGAGATGCGGCTAACTGCCACGCTGGGACCGATATAGAGGGCTAGGTGTAGGCCCGCCGCTAGAAATCGTTCATCTCGCTAAAAACGGGCGTTCAGCGGGGGTGAGGGCGTTTGGCGGGCTGAGGCTGTCGTCTGTGGCAAACCACCCGCATCAGACCCACACGCCGCGCCTGACGCCGGCTTGAGCACCGGGCCAGCGCGTTGAATTTGAAGAAGACGAGTTGGCGCGCCCAGAAGGCTTCCAACCTCCGACCACCTGGTTCGAGGTTCGAGCCAGGAAATTTAACTTTTGATTTAATTAACTACTCGGCGGCGACGCCCGTTGCAAAATGCACCACCGAGCAGGACCTTTCGGCACCGACTCCGGCAAAACTTCGGCGGGTCCCGTCTGTCTCCAACTTAAAAGCCAGCCGCCGAACGTTCCCGACGCTTGAAGAGCTGTAACGGCTGCCGTTATAGTCTGTTCCGTGATTAAGTCATTCAAAGACGAGGCTACTCAGGCCATCTGGGAAGGGCAGCCAGTGCGTTTGTTGCCAGCCGACATCCAAACAACCGCGCGCCGCAAGCTTCGCATGCTGGCTGCCGCGCAGGATGTGAAGGACTTAAGGGTTCCGCCAGGCAACCATCTGGAAGCCTTGAAGAGTGACCGCAAAGGGCAGTTCAGCATCCGGATTAACGCGCAGTGGCGCATCTGCTTCGTCTGGAAGCCGGACGGCGCACACGATGTGGAAATCGTGGATTACCACTAGGGGAAAAGGTGATGAGCAAGAAACTTCCAAACATCCATCCCGGAGAAATTCTGGCTGAGGAATTTCTGGTGCCTCTCGGATTGAGTCAGAACGCACTGGCTCGCGCGCTGGGCGTGCCGCCCCGGCGTATCAATGAAATCGTGTTGGGCAAGCGGTCGGTCACTGCAGACACGGCATTGCGTTTGGCGCGCTACTTTGGCAATTCTCCGGGCTTCTGGATGGCGCTGCAGACGGCCTTTGATCTCGAGGAGGCGCAGGCCGCGCTGGGTGCTCGGCTCGAGAGTCAAATCGAACCCCGAGCAGCCTGAAAAGTGAGAATCAACGGAACAGCGCATCGCGCGAGTGTTGCCGTCGATGTCGATTTGAGCCGTTCCCGATATCGCGGTCAGGATCTGACTGGACTAGCCGAATAAGTCCGCTAACGGCGCTGAGGGGCAGGTCTCCCGTTTCGCATTCTGCGCTTCGTTATTTTAAGCTCTGACGACTGGGAAATAGGGGACCTGACCCCATACGCCGTGCATACGGGAAATTCTCGTTACGGGTTGATCCGGTTACGCACGAAGCCGCCGCCCTTGCCGCGGCGGCCCACGGCCAGAGTCTAAATCAGTAATGCGGATTTTTTCGGACCTCAAACGACGCCAACAACGACTACCGTGCCCCGCAAATGCGGGTTTTTTTTTGTAACGGATCCGCACCGAGCGAACACGGCGGTGCGGTGACACGGGCCGCTCCAGCATTTCCTGCGCGCGATACTCGTGCAGCCATGCGCAGCATTGTGGTGAGTCGGTTCACCTGCTCCCGGGACATGACAGGAAGCTGCGCTAGATCAACTTCCCCTCCTTTTACTGTGGCAACGTCATTGCGCACGCGGGCCGGAGCGGGGCACCGATCGACGGTTTCAGCGCGCGACTAACCTGCTGGCAGATGGCGGTCTGCGTCACTTGGAAATTCGGCAACACAACGCGCGTTGCACGAGAGTTCTGGCGATTTTAGCCACGCCTTTGCAGGGGTTGACCATGAGCCTTTCCTTTTCGTCACAGGTACCGAGGGAGCGACAGAATATGCGTGTTAGCGCCACCGTCTTTAACCAGAATTACACCGACTGGGACCGCTACGAAGCGGAGGAACGCGGCGAAAGCGTTGCCGCGCGGCCGCTGAAATCGGATCGCGAAGTGTTCAACGAAGAGATCAATCTCGCGCGAATTGCCGACGAAACGGGATTCGATGCGTTATGGACCATCGAGCACCATTTCACGCCCTATACGATGGTTACCAATCCGCTGCAGTACCTAACTTATATTGCAGGGATCACGCAGCGCATCGACCTTGGGACGATGGTGACGGTGCTCCCTTGGCACAATCCAGTGAGGGTGGCCGAAGACGTCAATATGTTGGATGCTTTCCTTGGCCCCGGCCGCGAAATTATCTGCGGCGTCGGGCGTGGTCTCGGCCGTCGCGAATATGCGGGACTCGGCATCGACCAGGCTGAGGCACGTGAGCGTTTCGACGAATCCTTGCAGGTGCTGCGTCAACTCCTCGCTACTGGCGTGTGTCACTTCGACGGCAAGCACTACCAGATTAAGAATCTGCGGCTGCGCCCGCAGCCAGACCGTGATCTGAGCGCTAATTTATGGTGCGCCGGCGGGACCGATGAGACCGTCGAAATCATTGCGAAATACAATGTCCGCCCATTGGTGATTCCGACGGCGAGTCTGGGTCTCTCGCTCGAAACCGCGCGTAAGTATGCACGGCTCCACCGCGAGGCCGGTTATGCGCCGTCGCGCACCAAACTCGCCCTGTGGACCTATGTGGCAGATTCCGAAGCGGCGGCGCGACGGGGGGCAGAACGCTATATGGTCGAATATGCCGACTCGGCATTGCGGCACTACGAGTTGCGTGGCAGCCACCTTGGCGACATCAAAGGTTATGAGTCCTATGGGGCCATGCAAAAAGCCTTGAAAGCCGATCCCACACCATTCCTGCGCGGTTTCTTCGACACGCATCCTTGGGGTACACCGCAGCAGACGATCAAACGTGCCACTGAACTGGCGGAAGCCTTTGGCACGGAGGAAATCATGTTCATCTTTAAATACGGTGGCATGCCGATCGACTGCGCAGAGAAGAGCATGCGCCTGTTTGCCAAAGAGGTACTCCCAGCGCTGCAGGCGCTCAATCCGCAGCCTATCGATGTGCGCGTCGCGGCCTGAACTTCGTCGGTAGGAGCGCGTTACAAAGGAACTGCTAACAAGGACAAAACCAGTGACTGCTGCCTGGAAGCTCGTTGAGACGCATTATTCTGCCTTACTGGCGGAAGCCGCTAGCGGTGGAATCGACTCTGATCAGATTGGCCGCCTACTCCTAGACGCGATAATCCGTCACTGGCGCGAGTCGCGCAGCCTCGCGGATATTGCGAGTGAACTGGAGTTTGTGAGGACGAATCTCGATCCAGATGCGGAGTATGTTTTTATGCGGCCGTAACGGGATGCGGCGTACGCCAGTTCTCTGTGTTGATGATAAGGCCCGGCGCGCTCTCGCGGTTGTCTCGCGGCACCACGGGCAGCGCTTAGGGGGCGGGTCCCCCGTTTTGCATTCTGCGCTTCATTATTTTTTTGCTCCGAAGATTGGGCACTGGGGGACCTGAGCCCATGCGTTCGCGTGGGCTTGAGGTGGGGTTTCACGTTGCGCGTGCCAGCGCTGCTCAGCGTTGTTGCAACTTAAAGTGCTAAAAAAAACGAACTGAATCGGACGGCGTTAAATCCCGCCTTGCCCCGCTAACAGCAAAGACAAAAAATGACTAACGCCGATAACATTCGCCGCTCGGACACCACTAAAAAATACCAAAATAGCATTGCTGTCCTGAGCCTCTGCGGGATAGGCGCTTATCTCGCGTTGTGGTATTTGTTTGACCTAGGCCATGAAGCCTGTGTCCTCACCACCACCGGGCGCTTAATCCCCGTAGCGACTCTTCCTTCCCAAGATCAGGCCATCTTCTCCCTGACGCTGGGCCACCTCCCCCTGCTGGTTGTTCTAGCGCTGGGCGGCCTGCCTTTGATCGGCGAAATTATTTTAAAGTTATTTCGCAGAGATTTTGGCGCCGATTCGTTGGCCGGACTAGCCATTATTACTGCCGTTATCCTGAATGAATATCTGGCAGGCAGTCTGGTCGTGCTAATGCTGTCGAGCGGCGCCGCCCTAGAAAATTACGCCGTCCGTAAAGCCTCTTCCGTGCTGGAAGAACTAGCCAAGCGCATGCCGTCAGTGGCACATAGGAAATCAGCGAACGAATTCATTGAGATTGCGATCGAACAGATCGTTATTGGCGATAATTTATTAGTATTCCCTCATGAAATCTGCCCGGTTGATGGCACGGTGCTGGAGGGTTCCGGAACGATGGATGAATCGTATCTAACCGGCGAGCCCTACCTGATGTCAAAAACCCTGGGTTCCGGGGTTATGTCTGGCGCGATCAATGGTAATTCTGCCTTAACCATTCGCGCTGACAAACTCCCCATTGATTCCCGTTACGCCAAAATTATGGAGGTTATGCGATCGTCCGAACAATACCGCCCCAGCATCCGCAGATTGGGCGATCAGTTGGGTGCTTTTTATACCCCTTTGGCCATCATGATGGCACTGACGGCCTGGCTGATCAGCGGCGACGTCATGCGTTTTTTGGCGGTCCTCGTTGTGGCTACGCCTTGCCCCTTACTAATCGGCATACCCGTTGCCATTATTAGCTCAATTTCCTTGGCGGCGCGGCGGGAAATCATCATCAAAAACCCGGTGGTACTGGAAACCATTGGCACCTGCCGAACGGCAATTTTTGATAAAACCGGTACGTTAACTTATGGCCGACCGTCGCTGACGGCATTAGTCCCCGGTAAAAACCAAGATAAAGATAGAGTGTTGGCTCTAATTGCCAGTTTGGAGCGATATTCCAAGCATCCATTAGCTGCCGCGATTATTAAGGCGGCCGAAAAAAATGGATTAAAAATCTTTAAGGTAACCAACATTGCTGAATTGCCTGGCAAAGGGCTCACCGGCAATGTGGAAGGAGAACAAATTAGAATCACGAGCCGCAAACATTTTACAGACGCCAACCCTGCTGACGCGAAAGAATTACCCCCTCTCACGGGAGGATTGGAATGCGTCGCATTGATTAATGAACGCTACGCAGCAACTTTGCAATTTCGGGACGAAGTGCGTGCTGACAGCTCCTCCTTTATTAATCATTTGCAACCCCAACACTTGTTTGAGCGGATGCTGCTGGTGTCTGGCGATAGAGAGTCCGAAGTGCGTTATTTGGCCGAACAAGTAGGCATTACGCAGGTCTATTTTAGTCAGAGCCCCGAACAAAAATTGGAAATAGTACGCAAGGAAACCCAACTGGCGAAAACTATTTTTCTGGGCGATGGCATTAACGATGCGCCCTCGCTCACGGCCGCGACCATCGGCATCGCGTTTGGGCAAAATAGCGATATTACGGGCGAGGCTGCGGATGCAGTCATCATGGATAGCTCCTTGTTAAAGGTCGACGAGCTTTTCCATATTGGCGCACGGATGCGCAAAATTGCCCTGCAAAGCGCAATAGGCGGTATGGCCCTGAGTTTCATCGGCATGGCATGGGCGGGGTTAGGTTATCTTTCGCCGGTGGCAGGTGCTGTCACTCAAGAAATTATTGATGCCCTGGCAGTGTTAAATGCGTTGCGGGCAGCGGTTCCGCCGAAAAGCCTTTCAGATTATTGAAAGGGCCGGGCGCTCACCGGCATTGCTCACACCGCATTTTTAATGCGGCGCGTGATGAAAATGGGTAGGGCAGAGCACCTAGGATTATCTTCACCTAACCCTATCTGGGACAACACGGCAGACGAGCCTGCCGTAGGCCGCGCCGGTGCTAATCCCCCCGCGCCCCTCGAGCGGGCCATTCATGGGCGCTGTCCCGCGCCTAAATAATCCGCCTACTCACCACTGGGGGACGCTCGCCGCGAGTTGCCTGCCTGCACTGCCGGGGCGCATCGTCCGGTCTCGAGCGCTGGGCGTTAGCCGCGCCTAAAAACTTCGCGGTAGTCAGGATGCCACCGTGAGAGCGGCGGACGGTCGTCCACGAGATCTTGCGCCGCCCATTGGATGCGCCGTGCGTCTTCCGCGCTACTGACTTCATTGTCTGGGCAAATAATGTAGAAACTCCCTCGACCGAGTGCTTCTAGTAGGTAGTCGATGACCTGGGCCGGTAACCAAGCACCGTCCGGTTTACGCGCAACCCCGGCGTCAGCAAGACCCGCATGGGTGAGGCCGGTGTAGGTGTAGCCGGGCACGAGCAGGTGTGCGCTAAGTTGGCAACCCGGCGTGTTACGCAGTTCGTGTTGGAGTGTTTCGGTAGCGCTCCGCACGCCCGCTTTGCTGACGTTATATGCGGGGTTGCCGGGTGGGTTGGTAATGCCCTGTTTGGAACCGGTATTGATGATGAGGGCCGGGGTGCCCTGCGCGAGCATCGCGGCGGTAAACGCGTGGATGCCGTGCACCACGCCCCAAAGATTCACCTCGATAATGCGCCGCCACGCGGCGATGTCGCTCCAGGCGGTGGTGGGCTGCGAGGTGCCCGCATTGTTCATGAGGACGTCAACCCGTCCGAACTCGCGATAGGCTTGCTCTTTGAGTGCGACGACATCCTCCAGACGCGCCACATCAACGACCTGCGTGAGGATGCGCGGCCCAGCGGGCACCGCGAGTTCACGGGCGAGGGCCGCGAGGCGATCGCCGTGGAGATCCGCGAGCAGGAGTTGCATGCCAAGGCCCGCGTAGCGTTCGGCCGCTGCGCGGCCAATACCATTGGCTGCCCCCGTGATGACGGCGACTTTGTTGACATTGAAGGCTTCGTGCAACGGCATGGCTCAACTCCGTAATACTGAGCGTGGACGGTGACATTGAAAGCCTTGCGCCGGCAAGTCCCGAAGCCCACCCTGACAGGGCTTTTTTGCTTGTCTAAATGTGATCCCGACGGCTGCTGGGCAGACCACGAGTCTGCGTCGCCGTCGGTCCCAGCCGAGGACCATTGCATGAAATTTGGCTTGCTCTATTTACCGACCTTCGATGCCGCCGTGCATCAAAATTCCGCCACGCTCTATCAGCAAATTTTTGAGCAGGTGGAGCTAGCCGAAGCACTGGGTTTCGACGCCGTGTGGGCGGCCGAACATCACTTCACGCCTTACGGTGGCGACATTCCCAATCCCGCCGTTCTTTTGGCCGCACTCGCGCAGCGTACCCAACGCATGCGACTGGGAACCGCCGGCGTTGCCTTGCCGGTCAATCGTGCTATCAACGTTGCCGAACAACTGGCGATGGTCGATGCCATGTCGGGCGGACGCTTGGACATCGGGGTGGTGCGGGCGTTCCTCAACTTTGAATACGAAGCTTTGCAGGTCGACATGAACGAGAGCCGCGAACGCTTTAACGAAGGGGTGGAGGTGTTGCTGGGGGCCTTCGCTAACGAACGCTTTTCGTATCACGGAAAATTTAATCATTTCGATAATGTCGAAATGCGGCCACGCCCGGTGCAGCGTCGCCCGCGGATTCTCGTCGGTTCCGTGGCGACTCCGGAATCGGTGATCTACGCGGGCCATCAGGGTTTTGATCTCATGGTTATCCCCTACGCGGTCTCCATGGACATCGTGGCCCAGACCATCGCGCTCTATCATCAATCGTTGCGTGAAGCCGGCCACCGGGTGGAAGACCACGGCGTGGTGGCGACTTTTCATCTCTACATTGAAGCAGACGCCGCGAGCGCTTGTGCCACGGTGCGCGAACCCATCCTGCGTTATGTTGCTCATCTGCGTGACGCCGTGGCGGCCGACCGTTGGTCTAAGGACTATCGCGGCTACGAAGGCATGGCCCAACGCATCGAGGCCTTGATGGATTTTGATTTGTTATACGACGGGCGCACGGTCTTCGGTGATCCGGCCCATGCCAAAGCTTGTCTGCAACCGGCGATCGACGCCGGGGTAACGGAATTCAATTTCATCAACATTCTGCCAGGCCTGCCGCAAGACAAGATTCTGGCCTCGATGCGGCTTTTCGCCGCCGAGGTTATGCCGCACTTTCGCTGAGCACGCACCGTCGCGCTGACTATCCCTCGCCACCGTGGCGTGGGGTGGTCGGCGGATCTTGAGGACTCATTGCGGAGGACCATGTGCCGCGTGACGGCGCTTAGTTGCGCTGCTCGAGAATTCGCCGCGCGATACTCATGCGGTGCACTTCGCTAGGCCCTTCATAGATTCGCATGGTGCGGACTTTGGTTGCCATTAACTGCAGCGGCATTTCTTTGGTCATGCCCATGGCGCCATAAGCCTGCATGGCGTGGTCGATGGCGTCGCTCGCCATCTCGGTGGCGAACACTTTGATCATCGATGCCTCCGTGCGCACATCGCGGCCAGCGTCTTGCTTGGCGGCGGCATCGAACACCATCAAGCGGCAGGCGTGGATGCGCGTGGCAATGTCCGCGACCCACCACTGGATGGCTTGGCGGTCGGCGAGGCGGGCACCAAAAGTGCTGCGGTTGCGGGCCTGTTCAGTTAACAAAGCGAGCGCGCGTACCGCCATGCCAACACACCAAGCGCCCATTTGCAGACGCCTGATGGTGAGGCGCAATTGCATGGGTGCGAAGCCTTGTCCCAATTCGCCCAATATTTGGCGCGCTGGGACCCGACAATTCTCAAACACCACTTCATAGGTGCGTTGCCCGCCTAGCATGCGGATCTCGCGTTCGATAACCAGCCCAGGGGTGTCGCGCTCGACGATAAAAGCGGTAACCCCAGCATGCCGCCGGCCGTCCCTGGTGCGCGCCATCACAATGGTGAAATCGGCTTTGTTGATTCGGCTGATCCAGGTCTTGCGCCCATTGAGCACCCAGTCGCCACCCTCCTGCGTGGCGCGAGTGAGCATGCCGGCGGGATCTGCACCGGCGCCAGGTTCGGAAATGGCAATCGCGGAATGGGCCGTGCCGGCAATGTAAGGCTTTAGATATTTTTCTTTTTGCTCGTCATCGGCGACCGCCATTAGCATGTGCAGGTTGGGCGAGTCCGGCGGGAAAGTGAACGGTACGCAGGTGCGGCCTATTTCTTCGTTAACGGCGATCAAGGCGACGTTGGGTAGATTGGCACCACCGTAAGACTCCGGGACGTCGAGTCCCCACAAACCGAGATCGCGGCATTTTTCGAGCAGCGGGGCGTTTTCTTCCTCGGTCAGCCCGACAAGACCGCCGCTGGCTTCGCGGGCCAGGACTTGCGGCTCTAAAGGCATTAATTCTTGGTCTACAAACTTCGCCACCAAGTCGCGCAGCATGCGCTGCTCTTCCGTGAGTTCGAGCATCAACGTGTCCTCGCGCAGCGTCGCGCATTGCAGAGCGGGTTACTCAAAAATAGTCGCAGGCTTTGGTCCGACTCAGGGGTTGCGGCAGTTACCGTGCGCACCACTTGTTCGTCCTTGGAGATGGCTAGGTCGGGACACTGCTTAGTCTATCTATCTAGCAAGTTGTACGAGGCTGCTCGCTGGGCTGAGGGTCACTCTACAGATGCGACTCTCTCACGGTTGTGATCAATCCTACTGCCGGAGGTTCCGCGCCAGCAAGACACCTTCGTGGTGCGTGTCGTCGCCGCGTCAAAGCGACTTGGATAGGGCGCTAGGCGCTGAGCATCGGTAACTGCAGCAGGCCGAATAGGCTTTATCTTCAGGGCCACGCGGCGATTGCCACCGGGTCCACGGCACAGGCCGCCTGCTTCGTCACGGTGTGGGTCATTCGCATTGAGCCATGCCGACGATGGTTTGAGGTCGAGACGCGCTAGCACAAAACATCATCATCCGCCGGGCGACGCGCTGGCGCGGAGGACTGCCACATGAACAACAGCATGATTGAAATGCCAGCTACTGACGGCACGGGTATTTTTCTAGATTTTCTGTCTTTGCTTAAATCTGGCCGAGGGTCCGGCTTAGTTCGGGCGAAAAAAAATATTGAGGTTAACTGCACTCTGCGCGAGGTTGCCGACGACTATGCCGCAGCGGGTTAAAGGGTGTTAGTACCCGATCTCTTTGGGCGCCAAGAACCCGGTGTCCAATGAGGTTACACACCCGAAGATTGGTAACGGGCGTGCGGTTTCTATCAGGGGTTCAATCAAGACCACGGCGTGCAGGATATTCAGGCGACCTTGATCGCACTCCGCGCTCACTTTCATGTTGATTCCGCGCCACCTTGGGGCGACGCAGGTCGTGGACTAAATACTGTTGGGCATCTCGAAAGACCTGACCCGTATTATCGGTGATGAGAACTGGGTCATGTGCGCGGCGCGCCCTGTCATAGGCGAGACGGGGCGCGAGTCCGTGGTTTTCTGCCGCCGTGTTGTGGCACGCCGAGAGGGCCAGTCACGGTGTGCGACTACGACGTGCTTAGGTCGGCGGTGCAGTGGGTGCTGCCAGCGGCCAGCCGATGCAAGCGGGGTGCGCGCGAAAATTGCGTAGCCACCAGCCCCAATCCTCAGGCACTAGCGAGAAGGGATCTGGGTGCGCCAGTTCGCGGGCCGCCCAGACTGGCCAGTGCGGGTTCGCCAACGCGGGTCGCCCCAACATGACCAAATCGATGGCCTCTTCGCGTATCACCCGGTCGGCCAGCGCGGGCAGGCCGAGATTCCAACTTGTGGCCACCGGGATGCCCACTTCTCGGCGCAGCCTGCTGGCGCGTTCGATCATAAAACCCAGTTCGGCGAAGGGTGCGGTTTGCAGGTCGTCGGTATTAAAGCCAAGGCTGAGATCGGCCAGATCCAGACCGCGTTCTTTCATCAGGCTAACGGCAAGAATAGCGTCGTCGAACTGCACGCCCTGCGTGTTCAGGTCGTCTGATCCCAAACGCATGGTAAGCGGGTAGCGTTCGGGCCATACCGCGCGCACCGCGTCGATGGCTTCGAGGTGAAAGCGCGCACGATTCACCACGCTGCCACCGTATTCATCGCTACGTTGGTTGGCGATGGGCGAGAAAAAACTGGCGCCCAGATAACCGTGCGCGAAATGCAGTTCCAGCCATTCAAAACCCGCTTCCAACGCCCGTTGAGCGGCCCGTGCATAACTGCGATGGATAGCTTGGATTTCGTCACGCGTCAGCGCGTGCACCGGATGGTGATATTTACCCCCATACGGCAGCGCTGAAGGGCCTACGACTTGCCAGCCATCCGGGTGATCGGCGGGTAACTGGGCACCGCCCTCCCAAGGTTTTAGTTCGCTGCCCTTGCGTCCGGTATGGCCCAACTGGGCGGCAGGAACCGCGCCCATATCCTTGATGAGCGCACACAGGCGAGCGAGACCCGGGATCTGCGCGTCCTCATAAATGCCGCCGCAGCCAACGCTGGTCCGGCCGTCCGCGATGATGGCCAGTTGCTCGGCAAAGACCAAGCCGAAGCCGCCGGCGGCACGTGAGCCGAGCAGCATGAGGTGAAAGTCGTTCATCAGCCCGTCGCGGGCGCGGTACATCGTCATCGGCGACATGGCGATGCGGTTGCGTAGGGTGATGCCTTTCAGGGTGTATGGGCTAAACAGGTCGGGCATGGGCGGTACTCCAAAATATCGCCCCAGCGCAAAAGGCGTTGGGCGCACAGCCAGTGGCACGCCTCACTGGCGCGCTGTTTAAGTGTTTGCTCCCAGCTCCACTCGGCGTTCGTGCGTCGTGGGGTTGATCTACCGCCGCGTGCGCGCGGCACGGGTTGCTGCGAGAGGGTGTGCGTTCAACCCTTGGCGTCTGGTGCGCTTACTCGCTGGCGAGGATGTGCTGCCACTGGGCTGCGCTCACCGGCATGATGGACAGGCGATTGCCTCGGCGCACCAACGCCATGTCTTCCAGCAGGGGATCCGCCTTGAGTTCCGTGAGGGTGATGGTGCGCGTGAGCGCCCGCACCAATTTGACTTCCACGACATACCAGCGTGGATTCTCAGGTTTGCTGGCGGGATCGTAATTGGGGCTTTCGGGGCGATGCGCGGTGGGGTCGGGATAGGCTTCGCGAACAATTTTCACGATGCCCACGATGCCTGGTACGCGGCAGTTGGAGTGATAGAAAAAGGCTAAATCGCCGCACCGCATGTCGTCGCGCAGCATGTTGCGCGCTTGATAGTTGCGTACCCCATCCCACATGGTGGTTTGGTCAGGCAGGGTTACCAGTTTATCGAGCCCGAATGTTTCGGGTTCGGATTTCATCAACCAGAAATTTTGCACCATGGCCGCCAAGTTCGAAAGAAATTAAGTGGTGCCCTCCACAATGCCGCTGTGGGTCGTAATCTTGAACCGGGGGCTCAAGACTGGGACCTCTCGGAGCGAATCAGGCTTTCCGCAGCGGGGCGGACCTGCACACCATCACTAACCAGATCAGTCCCTTTAGCTGTAAATATTGGCTCAAGGATATCGACCCACTGGCGAACATCGCAGAGGACACCGGGGTAATCATAGCGCGATTTTTGCGCGCTGGAATTGTTTCAGTTGGAGCCGGTAGCAGTGCGTGGTGTGGTTGGGGTCGCCGTGCGCGCGAGGGCTGCGTCAATTTTTTGATGGAGGCGGTTGAGGTCATCGCCCAGACTTGTGTTCAGCGTCTCGTGAGTGCCACGGTAACCGAGATATTCGTGGGCAATGTTAAGTGCTGCCATGACGGCTACGCGTTCGCTGCCGATCACTTTGCCGCTCTCACGCTGCTCACGCAGTTTGCCGTTGAGGAACTCCACGCTGGCCAGCAAGGCCTCGCGCTCGTCTTCGGCGCAGCCCACGAGGTAATCTTTGTCCATGATGGTCAGCGTGAGCGGCTTCACCGGCGGCGTCATGGGTTGAGGCCCTG
>CAIPNE010000143.1 GCA_903866355.1 uncultured Gammaproteobacteria bacterium | reverse complement strand
AGCCCGCTTCGATAGTCGACGCGTGGCAAAAGCTGCGCACCGCTGGGGTTGCCTCTGCGCGTGGCTATGTGCAGTGCTGCGCACGACGTCCGGGGCTCACGCCCAAGCCCCGGCGCCAGCCCCGGATCTTTCGCTGCTGCGCGAACTCATGGGGCAGGCCGCCCAACATCCTGAGCAGATAGATTTTTTACTTCGCGAAGCTGAGCGCTTGCAGGCTTGTTTTACCAAAATCGATCCTCGGGCCCGCGAAATTTTGCAGGCTCAGGGTCAACAGATGGCCGGCGAAGTGCGTGCTTTGTGCGCTAAAGGTTTACGTGAGGAGGCGCAAACGCTGGCGCTCGACGCCGCCCGCACGCTGTTGGCTTCGCCCGCCGCTCGCGAACTCCAACAATGCGGGGACGCCTTACCGCAGTTATTGACGGCGCTGCCGCTGCTCGCGGCCACCCGCGCCAACGGCGCAAACGTCTGCGACCTTGATTTCTAAGCTAGCCGGGGCGGCCCATGGCACAACAACTGCCGTTCGACTTTTCCTCTCTCACCCCCGCCACAGTGGAGGTGCTGCGCAGCGCTAAGCGGCGCACGATTGCCCTCGAAGTGCACCCCAATCTGCGCGTCATTCTGCGCGCGCCCGTGCGCTGTCCAGAGGCTGTGATCCGGACGTTTCTGCGCAGCCGCGCTGAGTGGGTAACCCAACAACTGGCGCATTTTCGCGCGCTTCCGCCACGGCCCACACTGGCCCCGAATGCCCTGGCTAGCCGGCAGCGACTGCTGGGCGTGGCCTTTGAAATACGCCTGATGCCCGATGCCAGCACCGGTTTACAGTACGACTCGGGCGTGTTGAGCGTGAACGGACGCCATGCCCGCGACACCGCGGCGACTGCCCGTGCGTTAATTGAGTGGTATCGCCAGCAGGCACGAACGCTGTTCGAGTCGCTGGTGGACGCCTGGCACGCGCATCCGCGTTTTGCGCGTTACGAACGCCCGCCGCTAAAAATTCGCGCGATGCGTTCGCGTTGGGGCAGTTTGTCTACGCGCTCCGGAATGACGCTTAATTTGTTGCTCATCCACGCGCCGCTGAGCGCGATTGAATATGTGGTGGTGCACGAACTCTGTCACTTGCGTTATCGGGGCCACGGGCGGGAGTTTTATGGCTTGATGGACAGCGTGCTCCCCGACTGGCGCGCCCGAAAATTGCTACTGGAAGTCAGCACGGGCTGATGCCTGTGGATGGCCTGGGTGCTGCCGCCAGTCCGAACTCTCCACGCTTTGCAGCAACCGCGGGTACGCGTCAGCAACGGGGCTGGCGTTGGCTATTGAAAGCGGGGGATGACTTTGGTGGCGAAGAGTTCTAGCGAATTCAAGATCTGACCCCGGTCGTGGATGCCTTGCGGGACAATCAAGAAACACTCGTTGATAGGCACTGCAGTGGCGGCCGCTTCAATTTGGCGGCTCAGGGTATCGGGTGATCCAAACAAGATATTTACCTCGCCCTGACCGAACGGGGTGGCCCATTGCTCCCAAAACCAGCGCATGTCTTGCGCCAGCGCTTGTGCTTGCGCATCGGTTTTAGCGCAGATCATCAGGCCTCCCCACGCGGCTTCATCACCGGGCGCCGGGGTATAGCCCTGCACTGCGGCTTCCTCGCGATAGGCCTGCCAGAGCAGGCGACAAAAATCGAGATCCGAGGACATCACAATGGGCTTGCCGCGATATTTGGCCCAAAACCGCGCGGTGCGTAGCGATGCAGAGAACCCGCCATACAGCGGCGGGTGAGGTCGTTGGAACGGGCGTGGCGCGATGCCAACGGCAGAAATACGCATCGCGGCATCCACCCCTTGGCCATATTGCGTATAGGCGGCGTGCGGGTGCGGGTTGATGAAATCTGGTGGCGGCAGCTGCCAATATTGCCCTTGGTGATTGAAAGTGTCGTGCGTGAGGGCTTTGAC
Source organism: uncultured Gammaproteobacteria bacterium (assembly GCA_903866355.1). Lineage (GTDB taxonomy): Bacteria > Pseudomonadota > Gammaproteobacteria. The sequence goes on along the minus strand of CAIPNE010000143.1, from coordinate 6,384 downwards.
CACGATGTCGACGAACTCCGCGAAATACTCGCGGTTGGCTTCATCTGCTGCGTCGTTCTTATTCCAAGGCCCCACCGGACCCACCTCGGCTTTGACCTTGAAATTCTCAACCCAGCGCGCCTGATAGCCGCGCACCAAACCCACCCCCAAGCGTCCTTGCAGCATGTGGTCGAGGGTGGCAATGGATTCTGCCGTGCGCAGCGGATTGTGGGTGGTAGAGACAAACCCGCAGGTAATCACCCGCAGCCGGCGGCTGTGCTGGCCGATAAACATACCCATTAGCGTGGGCTCGTTGGAGGCTTCAAAGCCTTCTATTTGGAGATGGTGCTCCGGATGGCCAAAGCCCGCATACCCGGACTCATCGGCAAAACTCACGTAGTTGGCAATTTCGCTGAGCATGCGCTGGTAGAGCGCCGGATCTTTGCCCGCGAGCCCTTGCTCGAGTTCTGCGCGGCGCCCAACAGTGCAATAAATGAAAGGATTGAAACGAATCATTGGTGGGTCCCTAGCTGAGGCGCTGCCCGTAGCGCAGCAGTTGCCGTATTCTGCTCGGATCTGAGCCTTAATGGGAATCTACTGCTTTTGAATATCGGAACACAGCAAATCGACGTCGCCATCGTGGGCGGAGGGCCCGCGGGCTTGATGGCGGCAGAGGCGGCTAGCGCGCTAGGCGCGCGGGTGGTCGTTTTTGACGCCATGCCATCAGTGGGACGCAAATTCCTGCTGGCCGGCAAAGGCGGCCTTAATCTCACCCACGATGAAGCGCTACCCGCGTTCCTCGCCCGCTATGAGGCTGGGCAGGGCCGGCTGCGGCCGCTCATTAAAGAATACCCACCCAGCGCGTTGCGCGCGTTTGCCGCTGAATTGGGCATCGAAACCTTCGTGGGTACCTCCGGGCGGGTATTTCCTCGGGACATGAAATCGGCACCGCTGCTGCGCCGTTGGTTACAGCGACTGCGCGCACGTGGGGTGGTCTTGCTCATGCGCCATCGCTGGCTGGGCTGGAACGCGGCGGGGGCTTTGACCTTCGAGCACGCGGGTGAGGTTGTCACCTTTACGGCCACCACCACGGTCTTGGCCATGGGCGGTGGTAGCTGGCCGCAGTTGGGCAGCGATGCGGCCTGGGTTGCCCCACTGGCGGCCGCCGGCATTGCCATCACGCCGTTGGTGCCCGCTAACTGCGGCTTTGAATGTCGCTGGAGCGACTTTTTTCGCGAACATTACGCCGGCACGCCCCTGAAGTCGGTAGCCGCGCGCTGCGCCGGCGACGACGCCCAGACAGCACCGCGCCGGGGCGAATTTGTCATCACCGACACCGGCGTTGAAGGCTCGCTCATTTACGCGCTGGCGAGCCGTTTGCGGCGGGCCATCGAGACCCAAGGCCATGCCGATCTGCTGTTGGACCTTGCTCCCGCGGTGCCGTTAGAGGCATTACAACGCGCGTTGGCCATTGGCGCGGGTGGCAAACGCACCGTGGCTGAGCAGTTGCGCCGTGGCGCCGCCATTACGGGGGTGAAGTCAGCGCTGTTGCGTGAGGTATTACCGCGCGCAAGTTTTGATAATCCGATGGTGTTGGCCGCCGCCATCAAAAGCTTGCCCGTGCGCCTGAATGCGCCGCGCCCGCTAGCCGAAGCCATTAGCACGGCAGGGGGGGTGGCCTTGAACGAGGTTGACCAAAATCTCATGATCAAGCGGCGTCCAGGCGTTTATTGCGCGGGAGAAATGTTGGACTGGGAGGCGCCCACTGGCGGTTATTTACTGAGCGCCTGTTTTGCCACCGGCGCGCGTGCCGGACGGGCCGCCGCAACCCAGGCGCTGGCGGCACCGGCTGCCAGTGACAAAACCCCGCCGAATCTGGCACCTTAGCCGCACCATTCGGGCACCCATCACCAATAAGAACAGGGATTTTTATGAAATTTGGCAAATATGGCGTCTTTACTTTTACCGATTTAATGAACGCCCAGCAATTAGCCGAACTCGCCACACGGGTCGAGGGCTTGGGTTATTCCACGCTGTGGTACCCAGAAGCGTTCAATTACGAAACCTTTGCGCTGGGCGGCTATTTGCTCAGCCATTCTAAAAACCTCATCGTCGCGAGCGGCATTGCGAATATTTACGCGCGCGACGCGTCGGCTTCGGTCATGGGGCACAACAGCCTAAACGCCCTGTATGGCGGGCGCTTCGTGCTGGGCCTCGGCGTGTCGCATGCCCCGTTGGTGGCCGATATGCGCGGTCACGAATACCGTCAGCCGGTTAAGACCATGCGCGCCTATCTGGACGCTATGGATGGTGCTTGGAAGGCGCTGGGCGCGGATGGCGTGGCCAAGCAGGTCGTGCTGGCGGCTCTCGGCCCCAATATGTCCAAGCTCGCGGCGGAGCGCACCTTGGGTTCTTTCCCCTACAACATCACCCCGCCACAGGCCACGCTCTCGCGTGAGTCGATGGGCCCTAACAGCGCAGTCATTTGTGAGCAGAAAGTCTGTCTGACCACCGATCCGGTGGTGGCGCGCGCCGCTGCTCGTGCCGCCCTGGGCCCGTATTTGACGCTGCCCAATTATTTCAACAACTGGTACCGCTTAGGTTTCACGCCGGCCGACCACGCGAACGGCGGCAGTGATCGCCTCATGGACGCCATGGTGTTTTGGGGCGATGCGGCCAGCATCAAAACCAGGCTAGAGGCGTACTTTACCCACGGGGCCGACCAAGTCGTGATCCAGCCCATTCGTCCCGACGCGGGCCCAGGCCCGGATTGGGCGGCGCTGGAAGCGCTGGCCTAACACCGGCGCGAAATCTCGCCCGGCGGTGGCCGGGCGGGGTCGCGAACAATCACGCAGCGCTGAGGCATTCGTGCCGGGGCTAAGTAGGTCCCGGCCGATGGGGGGCTATATGTTTGATTTTTCATCGATCCATTCACTGGCCGACATCACCCGTGAGCAGCGGCGCTTACGCCCCGCTGCCACGGCGCAAATCTTCGAAGATCGCCGTACCAGTTTTGCTGAACTCGACGAGGCGGCAAGCCGGATAGCCAATGCGCTGCTAAGCCTGAATTTACCGCCCGGGGCGCGGATCGCCTATCTGGGTAAAAATTCCGACCGCTACTTCGAACTCCTCTTCGGCGCCTTCAAGGCCGGTAACGTGGTGGTGAGCGTGAATTGGCGCTTGGCACTGCCGGAACTGGTCTACATTTTTAACGATGCCGAGTGTGAAGCGCTATTCGTGGGCGCGGAGTATCACAGCCTCGTGCCCGAATTGCTGGCGGCCTGTCCACGTTTGCGCTCAGTGGTCGCGATGGACGGGGAGGGCGCGCCGTGGCCAGCTTTTACGCACTGGCGCGACGCCGCGCCGAGCGAGGATTGCCACTTGCCCGTGAACCCTGATGCAGAGGTCATGCTGCTCTACACCAGCGGCACAACGGGCTCGCCGAAGGGAGTGCAAATCACGACCGCTAATTATTTGGCGTTCTTTCGGGCCGCGGAACTCGCCGAATGGGGCGACATTCAGGCGGGGGAGGTCAATCTTGCCTGCATGCCCGTGTTTCACGTGGCGGGCGTCAACATGGGCATCATCTCCATTGCGCAGGGCGCGAGCGTGGTGGTGATGAAAGAAGTCGACCCGGCAAAAATATTGGACTTCATTCCGCTTTACGGGATTAACAACGCCTTTTTTGTCCCGGCAGTCATTTTGTTTATGCTGCAACATCCCCGTGCGGCCACGACCGATTTCCGCTCCATGCGGCGGCTGTACTACGGCGCATCGCCGATCGCCGAAGACCTTCTACAGAAGGCCCGCGAGATCATCGGCTGCCAGTTTTTTCAGCTCTACGGGCTCACCGAAACCGTGGGCGCTGCAACCTACTTGCCCGACGCCGCGCACGCGCCTGAGCGCGGCAAGCTGCGTTCCTGTGGCGTGCCGTATCCGGGAATCGACATCCGAGTCGTCGACGAGGCGGGCAACGCGCTGCCGCCTGCCGCTGTGGGCGAGGTGGTGATTCGTTCCGGGGTGGTCATGAAAGGTTACTGGGGGGCACCCGCCGCCACTGCCGAGGCGATTGTGGATGGGTGGTTTCACACCGGGGATGCCGGCTACTTCGATACCGACGGCTATCTGTATATCCACGATCGCATGAAGGACATGATTGTTTCCGGCGGTGAGAATATCTATCCAGCGGAAGTTGAGAACGTTTTGTTTGGGCACCCCGCCGTGGCAGATGTGGCCGTCATCGGTGTGCCCGACCCCCGATGGGGCGAAGCGGTGAAAGCTATCGTGGTCCTGAAACCTGGCGCGCAGTTAAGTCCAGAAGACCTCATTGCTTACGCGCGGACGCGCATCGCGGCGTATAAAACGCCTAAATCGGTGGACTTTATCGCCGCTCTGCCGCGCAACCCTTCCGGCAAAGTATTGCGGCGTGAACTGCGCGAACCTTACTGGCACGGTCAGTCGCGACGGGTGAATTAACGGCTGCCGAGGCGCCAGTAGACGGCGCGCCTTGGCGGGTGTTGGTACGGCGCGACCCGCCCCGGTGTCGTCCCGTCATCCCAAACCTAGCTGCGCGCCGGTTAAACGCGCCGCGGCCACGGGCGAACGGGGCAAACCGCGTGGCGCGTGGCTCGGCTGCGGGTTTAGCGTCCTTGGAACACCGGTTTGCGCTTCTCGGCGAAGGCCAGCATGGCTTCGCGCGAGTCTTCGTACTTACCCAATTCAGCGGTCATGTTCTGCTCAAAACGATAGCCGTCGCGCAGGCTCATTTCTTCAATCGTATTCAGGGCGTGCTTGGCGAGCGTGATGGCAATGGGGCTTTTGGCGGCGATTTCGCGGGCCAGTCCGAGTGCGGTGGGCAGGAGGTCAGCCTGCGGTACGCAGGCTTCTACGATGCCCAAGCGATACAACTCGGCGCCGCTGACGCGGAGCCCGGTCAGCATCATGCGCCGGACGCGCGAATGGCTGAACAGACGCATGGCGTGGCGCCCACCGCCCAGCAAGCCAACGTCGATTTCTGGCAATCCCAAGCAGCCTTCTTCGGCCGTCAGCAAAATATCGCAGGCCGCGGCGAGCGCGAGACCTGCCCCCAATGCCGGACCATTGATGGCGGCAATAACCGGCTTGCGGCATTCGGTAATGGCATGGAAGCACTCACGCGCGCGGCGATTATGCTGCCAAGCCTCGCCGGGCGCGCGCACGACACCCGCTCGCCCTTTGATGTCCGCGCCCGCCGAGAAACATTTACCCCCCCCGGTTAACACCGCTACCCGCACGTTATCGAGGTCGCTGATGCGGTCGAAAATCAACATGCCTTCCTCGTGGAAAATTTGGCCTTGGGCATTGACGGGCGGGTTGTTCATGGTCACCAGCGCGATGTGGTCGGTGATGTGCACGGTGAATTGGGTCAAGTCGGCAAACAGATTCATGGCGAGGGCTCCGATTGGGAAGATGAATAAGCGGTGCTAACGCCGGTATCGCGCAGCGTGACGTAAACGGTATGGCCCGTAGCGGGGGGCACGGCGCTGGCATCGCGCGACCCGGAGGGTAACTCGATGACTTCGGCGTCGCGGCGGGCGTAACGCCGGATGGCCGCCGGTACGTTGGCGGCGTAGATCAGACGGTCGGCGTCGCTGAGTAGTGCCAGCGCGCCGAGGGTGAGATCGGCGGGTTCCGGGCTGGCCAGTTCAACCACCGAAAGTCGCGGGGCAAGTCGGGCATCCAGATCTTGGGTGAGTAATTCGGCGAACGCGGCGGCCGCGGCATCGGGTGCCTGCGTGAGGAGCTGGGGCACCTCGCTGCTGAGAAATTGCTGCCAAAAACGCCGCCGCGCTGGGCCCGTGCGGTGTGCTGCCTTAACCGCTGCGCGCTGTCCCCCCATGAACTCGGCCAGCGTTGCCAGCGTCCCGGGCAGGAGTGCTTCGAGGCGTTCTCGCCAGTGCGTGGCGAGTACTGGCGCCGCCCCGCCCGTGGACACGCTCAAGATGAGCGGTGATCGGTCAATGATCGCGGGGACAATAAAACCACATAGCGCCGGCGCATCGACCACGTTGACGAGGATGCCGCTGGCCCGGCAAGCCTGTGCTACCGCCGCATTGAGGTGCGGGTCGTCAGTGGCGGCAATGACCAGACGTTGGTCCACGAGGTGCGACGGCGAGAAGGCCGCGCAGATAAATTCAACATCCTCGCGCGCGAGGAGCTCGGGGCAGCGAGTCAGGGCCACGACCCGCACCCGCGCACCCACTTGCTTGAGTAAATGGATTTTACGCGCGGCGATCTCGCCACCACCGACCACCAAGCAGGGGAGGTCGGTTGCGTCGAGATAAATGGGCAGGTAGCGCAGTCCTAAATGACCTAATCGCGGCGTAAGCGCTGCAGATCAAAACCCTGTTGCGCGGCCACGCTGGT
>CAIPNE010000142.1 GCA_903866355.1 uncultured Gammaproteobacteria bacterium | reverse complement strand
TGGGGCGGCGTGCTCGGCGTGACCAAAGGCCTGCACGGCAAATACGGCAATCGCATCATGGATACGCCCATTTCTGAGTCGGCCTTTGTGGGTGCGGCGGTGGGTGCGGCGGCCTGCGGCATGCGACCCGTTTGCGAATTAATGTTCATCGATTTCCTAGGTGTGTGTTTCGACCAGATCTATAACCAGGCTGCCAAGTTCCGTTACATGTTTGGTGGCAAGGCCAAGACGCCGGTGGTTATCCGCACCATGATCGGCGCGGGCTTTCGGGCAGCAGCCCAGCACTCGCAGTGTTTGTATCCGGTTTTCACGCATATTCCCGGGCTGAAAGTGGTGATTCCCTCGACACCCTACGACGCCAAGGGCCTGCTCATTCAAGCCATTCGCGACGACGACCCGGTCATTTTCTGCGAACACAAAGCACTCTATGCCATGGAGGGTGAGGTGCCAGAAGAGGCCTATACCATTCCCTTTGGCGAGGCGAACGTGGTGCGCGAAGGGTCTGATGTCACGATCGTGGCGTTGGCGCGGATGGTTGGTTACGCGTTGAAGGCCGCCGCCGCGCTGGCGAAAGATGGCATTAGCTGTGAGGTCGTCGACCCGCGCACCACCTCTCCGCTGGACGAAGACACCATTCTGGAAAGCGTGGAAAACACTGGCCGTTTGTTGATTGTTGATGAAGCCTCGCCACGGTGCGGCATGGCAACCGACATCTCCGCGATGGTCGCCCAGAAAGGCTTTGGCTTCCTGCGCGCACCCATCGAAATGGTGACCCCGCCACATACGCCGGTGCCGTTTAGTGGCGTCCTGGAAGATCTGTATATCCCCAGCGCCGCGCGCATTGAGGCCGCCGTGCGCAAACTGATGGCCTACTCGCGATGAGCGGCGTGACGGCGATAACGATGCCCAAATGGGGCCTGTCGATGACCGAAGGCAAGGTGGTCGAATGGCTGGTGGAGGAGGGGCGGGAACTCAAACCTGGCGATCCCGTGGTGGACATCGAAACCGAAAAAATCGCGAACACCTTTGAAGCCCTAGAGCCCGGTCTGTTGCGCCGTATTGTGGCTGCGGCCGACGACGTGTTACCCATCGGTGCGTTACTGGGTGTGATGGCTGAGGCCACGGTGTCGGACGCCGAAGTAGATGCTTTTGTCGCGGAGTTCTTGGCCAGCTATGTGCCACCCGCGCCGGCGGAAGGTGACACCGGGCCCGCCTATGAATGGGTCGTGGCGGGCAGCCACCGCTTGCGCTATTCGATGTTAGGCGAGAGTGGGCCGGCGGTAATCCTTCTTCACGGCTTTGGTGGGGATCTCAATAATTGGCTCTTCAACCAAGAACCGCTGGCGGCAAAAGGGCAGGTTTATGCGCTGGATCTGCCGGGTCACGGTCAGTCTTCAAAGCAGGTGGCCGATCCCACTGTGGCCGGCCTGAGTGCCGCCGTGTTGGCGTTCATGGATGCGCTGGGGATTGCCAGCGCGCATCTGGTAGGACATTCATTGGGCGGCGCCATTGCGCTGTCCACGGCGATCAACGCACCCCAGCGGGTCAACTCGTTGACGCTGTTGGCACCGGCGGGTTTGGGCGAGGCGATCAACGGCGGTTACTTGCGGGGTTTCATTGCCGCGGAATCGCGTCGCGACCTCAAGCCGCTGCTCCAACAGCTGGTGGCAAACCCAGATTTGGTCAACCGCCAAATGATCGACGACATCCTTAAGTTTAAACGTCTGGACGGGGTTACCGCGGCGTTGGGGGCCATTGCCGATGGTTTCTGTCAAGGCGACACCCAGACCAGCGTGCTGCGCGACGCAATGGGTCATTTGAGCTGCCCGGTGCAAGTCATCTGGGGAGAACGCGACGCTATTATTCCCGCTTCGCAGAGCGCGGGCCTGCCGGCTAACGTGCAAGTGGAAATAGTGCCAGGCGTGGGCCATTTGGTGCATCTGGAGGCCGCGAGTTTGGTGAATGCACGGCTGGCGAAGATACTGGGTTAACGCATTAATGCGCTAAGCATGAGCATGCATGGAGGTGAACGTGGGTTTTGAAAATTTAATTTCCACTATGGTCGCGGCCGCCTGTCGGGGCGACGGCACCGCGGTGGCGGCGTGTTTCACGCCGGACGGGGTTTATCACGACTGCTTTTACGGCGCGTTTCAGGGAGCTGCCATCGTGGAGATGGTGGAGCAATATTTTCATCGCGACGCGTGCCATTTCAAATGGGATCTCCATACAGTGGTAGACGATGGGCACACCGGCTATGCCCGTTATGTCTTTAGTTACGAATCCCGGTTGCCGGGTGCGTTGGGTAAGCGCGCGTTGTTCGAGGGCGTGTGTATTTGCGAGCTGCAAGGGGGGAAAATCGCCGCTTATCGCGAAGTGGCGAATTCTGCAGTGGGTCTGCACAACTTGGGTTTTGAGCCCGCCCGTATCGTGCGGCGTTTGGCGCGCGAGGCCCAAGAATTGGCCGACCGGCCAGAAGCGGCGGCGCATCGGGCGGGCTGACACCCCGCATGGATTTGGGGACGCTGCGGCAGCTCATCGTGCGTTTCGCGCAGCGTCAACAAAACGTACTTCGCATCCATATTATCGGGGCGTTGGCGCGTGGCGAGCGCGGCCCTGAGGATTCCTTGGAGATTCTGATTGAACTGGATGACGACCTCAGCCCGGCCGAGGGCGTCGCCATACGCTCGCGCTGGCAGGTCCGGCTAGCCAGCGTTTTGCCCATGCCGGTGCGCCTGCATTTGGTGGGCCAGACCGAACGCGCGCGCGTGCACGAGACGCTGCGGGTCGCTAATATCTGTGTGTATGAACGCACCGGCGAGCGCATGCAGCGCACGTTGGACTAACCCCGCCCGCGCGCTTTTTGTCGCTACATTTCTCGCCGCAATGACTCCCCCCATGAACAAACCCGCATCGCGTTTCTCTCAAGTGGCAGCTGTGGTTATCGGCAACGCACTAGAGTGGTACGACTTCATCGTTTTTGGCTTTCTCACGGTCGTTATCGCCCGACTTTTCTTTCCCGCGGAAGACCAATACTCAGGCCTGCTATTAACCACCGCGACCTTCGGCGTGGGATTTTTTATGCGCCCGGTCGGTGGTGTGATGTTGGGCTTGTATGCCGATCGCTACGGTCGCAAGGCGGCGCTACAGGTCATCATCGCGTTGATGACGCTCGCGATGGCGATGAGTACCTTCGCCCCGCCGCGCGCGGCGATCGGTGTGGCGGCGCCGCTGATCATCGTGCTGGCCAGGCTGTTGCAGGGTTTCGCGACCGGCGGCGAATACGCCATCGCCACCGCGTTTTTGGTCGAAAGCGCGCCGGCGCATCAGCGTGGATTCTACGGCTCACTGCAGCAGGTTGGTTTAAGCCTAGCGGCGCTGGGCGGTTCGCTGGCAGGCATGTTCGTCACGTTGGGGTTGACCCCAGAACAGTTGGATAGCTGGGGCTGGCGGCTGCCTTTTGCGCTGGGTTTGTTGATTGGGCCGGTGGGCATTTGGGTGCGCCGTCATTTGCAAGACCCCGCCGAATTTTTGGCGGCGCAGCGCCTGCAGCCGGTTCGCACGCCGCTGTGGATGGTGGTCCGGGCGCACCTACGTGCGGTTCTGGTCACCTTCGGGCTGGTTATCTGCGGCACCATCACCTACTACATCGTGCTGGTTTACATGCCGACGTTCGCCAAAACCCAGCTGGGTATTCCGTTGGCCGAAGCTTTTACGGCGCAGGTCATCGCGCTGTTGTTTCTCACCGCCGGCATTCCGCTGGTGGGCGCGTGGTCCGATCGCGTGGGGCGACGCGTGCCCATGCTCATCGGGAGCATCGCTTTTTTGGTGTTGCTGGTGCCTTTGTTTAGCTGGTTGCACGCCGCTCCTTCTTGGGGGCGATTGGTGCTGGTGCAGTCCACGTTGTGCGCGGTGATCGGCGTTTTTTACGGGCCGCTGGCAGCGGCTGTCACCGAGCAATTTCCCACCGGCGTACGTGCCACGGGCCTGTCATTGGCCTACAACTTGGCGGTCATGCTGTTTGGTGGTTTTGCGCAATTTTTTGTGACTTGGCTAATTAACTTCACAGGGCAACCCATCGCCGCCGCCTATTACGTGCTTTTTGGGGCCAGCGTGGGCTTGGTCGCAACGCTTTGCATGCGCACACCGGCCCATTGCCCGGACCTTGAAGCCGCGACTTAACCGGCTCCCCTCTCCCTTAAAGCTGGGTGGTGGCCACTCCCAGTGAACGCGCGTCGTCGCGCCAAGACTGGAAAGTCAAAGAAGTGACACCCTCCGTCGTCTTTGCCGCCACCGCGCTG
>CAIPNE010000141.1 GCA_903866355.1 uncultured Gammaproteobacteria bacterium | reverse complement strand
GCAACGCATGCCGGTGTCCGGGGCGGGCAATCTGGCAGATTTCCGCGATGAAGACCGCATTGGGCGAGACGATGATTTCAATCGCATCGCACTGTTGGGGGCCACGCTCACCGCACAGGAGTTGCTGACCCTCGACGCCGAGCAGATTCTCCACCGCTTGTTTTGGCAAGAGCGCCTGCGCAGCTTTGCCCCGCTGCCAAGCACCTTTGCTTGCACCTGTTCACCCGGGCGGGTGCGCGGGATGTTGCAGGGGCTGGGCCGTACCGAGATCGAGGACATCCTGACCGAGCGCGAGGTGGTGGAAGTTTGCTGCGATTTTTGCGGCCAGCAGTTCCATTTCGACGCGGTGGAAGTCGCGCGGATGTTCACCCCCGAGTGTGACCAGCCCGCCGCGCCGCCGACTCTGCAGTAAGTCACCGGCGGCACATTGGGCGCCTCCCTGCGGGACTATAAGGGGCCCGGGCGGATCGGGTGCCGGCCGTCCCAGCCCTGGGCGGCGTCTTCCACCATCTGGAACAAATCTTTAAACACCGTGTGGTTGTCCCACAGTTCGATGTAGTGCCCTACCGTTTTAACGGTATCGAAATACACCAACTCAGCGCCGCCAACCGTGCACTCGAACGCCGCCGCGTGCCCCAAGGCTTTGTACTGCGCGCAGGTGGCCGCGTAATCCACGGGCATCATGCCAAAGTGATGCACGCCCACCCGTCCGGCATCCAGAAATTCTTTGTAGACCGAGGGCTCATCGTTGTGTTGATAAATGAGCTCAATTTGTAAATCGCCGCTGTTGCCCAGCGCCAGCGTTACGTCGGTATTAGAGGGCTTCCCGTAGTAGCGTTGGTCCAGCAGCGGGCAATGGTCGAACCGAAAAAACGGGCCTACTTTCAGCACCTCGGTCCAGTATTTCAGCGCCACGTCGATGTCGCGGACCACGTAGGCTAATTGTCGAACGGTATAGAGCGGTTGAGTCATTGCGAGCTCCTGCTTGGGATTGTATGAATCGAAGTCATGGGCACGTTAACGGGATCTCTGCGCAGCGGCCAGTTCTGGCGCAGCAACGGCAAGCATTGACCGCGTGATCGGCAACTAAAGCGCGCGCACAGGGTGCGGTCACGGCGCCTCGCGCCCGTGGTGGTGGGAACCGCTGCGCTGGCTTGCCACTTGCATGAGGCAGACTAGTCAGCGCCCCGGAGTGTCTTCCGCACCATGTCCCGTCCCATTGTTCCCCTAGCCGCGACGCCCTCGCCGAATGCACATTCGATGCGTGGTGCGTTCACGCAACTGGGACACTGGCTGTTTGGTAACGATGGGCTGACTTTCTCCGATATCCTCGATGTGGTGAACCCGCTGCAGCACATCCCTGTGGTCAGCACCTTGTATCGACGACTGACCGGCGACCACATTGACCCGGCCATGCAACTGGCCGGTGGGGCTTTGTATGGCGGGCCGCTAGGGGTTGGTCTGTCGGCGCTCGGGCTGTTGTTCGACGAAACACTCGCGCCCGCCCCGGATTCTGCCACCCCCGCTGCGCCCCAAGTTGCGAGCACGGGGACTGCGGCGCGCGCTGGGCGGCAGCTGCGGCCTCCGGTTGGACGCGGGCACATGGCCATCACACCGGCCACCCGCGTCGCCGCTGCCCGTTTGGCCCCCATTGCGCCCAGCGTGGCGTTAACGCAGGCGCGGGGCTCGGATTGGCTGCTGGTTTCCGCCTATGCCAAAGTCGATGCGCAGGCCCGTGAAGACCGGCCCTATGGGTCTCTCCATGAAATGGCCTAAGGTTAAATGGTCTAAGGGTCAGGCAGCTCGGCGTGTTGATTTGGCGCCGGCTCATGCACAATCGCGCCTCAGTAACGAGGAATTAGCATGATTGAACATAAAGTTGGGGACGGCCCGGTGGCTGAAAGTGGACACGAAGTCGTTGTGCATTACACCGGCTGGCTGTTTGACGAAGGCGCGCCGGAGCAAAAGGGCCAAAAATTTGATAGCTCGCGCGACCGCGGCGATCCTTTTTCTTTCTCGCTAGGCGCGGGGCAGGTCATCAAGGGTTGGGACCAAGGCGTGGCCGGGATGCGCGTGGGCGGTAGTCGAACGCTCGTTATTCCGCCTGAACTGGGTTACGGCGCCCGCGGTGCGGGTGGGGTCATTCCACCGAACGCTACCTTGGTGTTCGATGTTGAACTGCTGGCTGTTCGCTAAAGCCAACTATCCCCGGAGGACTGGTCCATGAGCATTCGTCTAAAAATAGATTTTGTCTCTGATGTGTCGTGTCCGTGGTGCGTGATTGGGTTGAAGTCGCTGGAACAAGCGCTGGCGAATATCCACGAGGCAGTGGAGGCAGACATCCATTTTCAGCCCTTTGAACTCAACCCACAGATGCCCGCCGAGGGGCAGCTGTTGGACGAGCATTTGCTGGAAAAATATGGCGCCACGCCCGAGCACTTTGCCGCGACCCGCCAAAGCATCCGCGATCGCGGCGAGGCCTTGGATTTTGTGTTTCGCATGGAGCGACGCGATCGCATCTACAACACCTTCGACTGCCATCGACTACTCCATTGGGCGGGCGAGCAGGGTCGACAGTTAGAGTTGAAAATGGCGCTGTTTCGGCTTTACTTCACCGAAGGTCAGAACCCAGGTGCCACGGAGGTGTTGTTAGGCGCAGTGGCCGATGTGGGACTGGATGTGGTTCGCGCGGCGGCCATTCTGGCCAGCGACGAATATGCCGAACAAGTGCGCGAGCGCCAGCGCTACTACGCCAGTTGTGGCATTAACGCGGTGCCGGCGGTCGTTATTAACGATCGCTACTTGATTCAGGGCGGCCAGCCCGTCGACGCCTTTGAATTGGCGCTCCGGGAGATTGCCGCCGTTAAAGAGTAGGCAAAGAGCGGGGGCGTGCTAGCCACGCCCCCAGCGGCTTTAGCCGCCGCCAAACCAGGATTTCAGCCCTTTCAGTAGACGCGCGATGAAGCCGGTCGGGGCGGCTACGACGGGGCTGGTGGTCACGGTTTGAGGAGCCTCTCCACGGCCGCCGCCGCGCCGGCGTCGCTTGCT
>CAIPNE010000140.1 GCA_903866355.1 uncultured Gammaproteobacteria bacterium | reverse complement strand
ATCACGGTCATCCTGATACTGCAGATTTGCACCCGTTACTTTCTGGGTGACCCGCTGTCCTGGACCGAGGAGGTTTCTCGCCACCTGTTTGTGTGGCTGGTTTTCTTCGGCGCCAGTGGCGCGATACGCGACCGCTCGCACATCGCAGTCGACGTTATCAGTGCGCATCTTTCATCGCGCATGCGACTCATCATCATGCTTGGCAGTAACCTGCTCGTTTTGTTCTTCCTGATCAATCTGCTCTATTGGGGTTCGCTCGCCGTGAGCCGCATGTGGAGTCTGTCCACGGCGACGCTTGAAATCCCGTTTGGTCTGGTTTACACCGTGTTTCCGATCACCGCAACGCTGATGATTTTCCGCACGATCACGCAGATGTACGAGGATGCTCAATCGGTCGATCATGTCGAACGTAAGTCTTTGGGCGGCATCTGATGAAAAGCCTGTACCTCCTATGCTGGTGCGTACTCATGATCTTGGGCATGCCCATCGCTTTCAGCCTGGGCGCCATCTGCTTTGCATTTTTTTGGATCGACGGTGGTTCGATGACCAGTATGCCGCAGCGCATGTTCGCTGCACTGGACTCGTTCCCGCTGCTGGCGGTACCGGCATTTATCCTCGCAGGCGAGGTGATGAATTCAGGTGGGCTGACAAAGCGAATCGTCGAGTTCTCGCGCTTGCTTGTCGGCCACATCGCGGGTGGCCTAGGCCACGTGACAGTGCTCGCCAATGTGATCGTCTCGGGTATCTCGGGGTCGGCGCTTGCCGAGGCGGCCGGTGTTGGGAGCGTGATGATTGAAGCCATGAAAAAACAGGGATTTCACGCCGCATTCGCCGGTTCGCTCAACGCTGCGGCGTCGACGATCGGACCGCTGATACCACCGAGTATTCCCTTCGTGATCTACGCAGTGATGGCAAGCCAGTCGGCTGGCAAGATGTTGCTGGCTGGCTTTGCCCCAGGCATTCTGGTGGCTATCGCACTGATGATTTACTCATACTTTGTGTCAAAAAAGCGCGGCTACCCCGTGAGCGAGCGCGCATCGCTGGGCCAGATCTGGCAGGCCACGCTCAGCGCCTTTCCCGCACTGATGACGCCATTCATCATCATCTGGGGCATCGTAGGCGGCGTGTTCACGCCCACCGAAGCGGCCGCTGCCACAGTCGTTTACGCATTGTTCGTGAGCCTGTTCTTCTACCGTGACATGCACTGGCGCGAACTCCCCAGCGTGTTCCGCAGGTCAGCCAAGACAACGGCTGTGGTCGGCTTCATTATTGCGACCGCCAATCTAGTGAGCTACGTACTCACGCGTGAACGCGTGCCGCAAATGCTGTCTGAAACGCTGCTCAGCATATCCGATGAGCGCTGGGTCATACTGCTGCTCATCAATATCCTGCTTCTCGTGCTGGGTTGCTTCATGGAGGGTCTGGCCATCATGCTGCTGACGGTGCCTGTGCTGCTGCCGCTTGTGGTTCAACTCGGCGTGGACCCGGTGCACTTTGGCGTGATCGTGGTGATGAACCTCATGATCGGCCTGATCTCGCCACCCTTTGGCATGGCGCTTTTCGTTGTCGCCAAGGTCGGCGACATACCCTTCCCAGACCTAGTCCGGGAGACCTGGCCCTTGGTGATGGCGTTGATCGTTGTACTATTGATTTGCACCTTCTCACCGGGGGTTGTTATGGCCTTGCCCAACCTACTCCTAGGAGCTTCAGTTTGAGTTTTCCCCTAGCTACGTTCATCAAACCATCATAAGAGGACCGAAAATCATGAATATCGAAACCAGCACTCGAAAACCTATGGCCCTGCGGCGTCGCCTTCTGTGGCCGCTGGCTGCGCTGCTGACCGCGGCCGGCCTGTCTAGCACTGCACTGGCTGCCTACCCAGACAGGCCGATCACGCTGATCGTTCCCTGGGCAGCTGGCGGCGGAACCGACGCCACCGGACGCTTCGTCGCCACATTACTGGAACGCGAACTCAAGCAGCCTGTCAACGTTGTCAACCGTACCGGCGGCGGCGGCATCGTTGGGCACACCGAGATCTCTAACGCCAAGCCTGACGGCTACACGATTGGCGTTGTGACTACCGAGCTGTCCCTCTATCGCTGGCTCGGCACATCGCAGTTGACGTATGCCAACTACACCCCGCTAGTGCTGTACAACACCGACCCGGTTGCCATCCACGTGCAAGCCGAAAAAGGCCCTAAGAACTTGAACGAGTTGATCAGTGCTGTTAAAGCCAAACCCGGCGTGATGAAAGCCTCTGGCGCTAATCTGGGCGGCTTAGCGCACTTGTCGGTGGCGGGGCTCCTTACGTCGATGAATATCCCGCTGGCTTCGATGCCGTGGGTGCCTAGCGAAGGCGCCACTCCGTCGCTGCAGCTACTTGCATCCGACGCGATTGAAGTTGTCGCTACGACAATGCCAGAAGCCCAAACCATGGTCGATGCAAAGCGGGCGCGAACTCTGGTGATCATGGCGTCCAAGCGTGACCCGGTGTACCCCGATGTGCTGACGGTGAAAGAAGCTGTCGGCGTGGACTGGAGCCTGGGCGCCTGGCGCGGTATCGCTGGTCCGAAGGGCATGCCGGCTGACGTGACAACGCGGCTGGCTAACGCGCTGCGAAAAGTGGTGAACGACCCCGAATTCAAGAAATTGATGGACAGCCGGAAGTTCGGCGTCGAGTTCGCTGATCCAGCAGGCTTCGTGAGCTACCTGCAGACGGCGCAAGAGCGCTTTGGGGTTGCAGCAAAGGCCGCAGGGCTGGCCAAATAGATACAGGACGCTTACGTGTCACGCGCCTCGACGGATTTGCTCTTCGGCCTAGTTTTGTGCTTTGCCGGAGTAGCGATTGCCGTCGTCGCCAGAGCGATGCCCTCCATCGCGGGCCAAGCCTACGGGCCCGGGTTTTTCCCCAGCTTGCTAGCCGTGGGACTGGCGGCGTGTGGGCTGATCATGGTGACGCGATCTATTCTGCAAATGAGTAGCCGCTATGCTGCGGCACCGACTGACCTTAACCAACCTCCCATCGGACGACGCAACCTGGCAGCGCTGGTATGGGTAGTGGGCGGTCTGGCCATCATTGGTGGCGTCATGGATTCAGTCGGCTTCCTGATCTGTGTTCCGGTCTTCATGATCGTTTTCATGGTAATACTAGGTGAGCGTCTTGCCTGGTCGGTTGTGTTGTCGCTGGCCTCTACCAGTATTGCCTACTACGCTTTCGCAAAACTGCTCAAGGTGCAGGTTCCAATTGGCTTACTGGACGGTCTGTTCTGATGGAGCATTTCTTCTCTCAGCTCAGCGCTGCCTTTGGCATGCTGGCAGACGTACAGCTGATATCAGTCGTGTTGGTTGCATCTGCATTCGGTCTGTTCGTTGGTGCAATACCAGGCCTCACGGCGACCATGGCCACCGCACTGCTGGTACCAGTGACTTTCTACATGACGCCGCTGGCTGCAGTGGCGGCCATCGTGTCGTGCACGGCCATGGCCATAACCGCCGGCGACATTCCTGGCTGCTTGATCCGCATGCCCGGCACGCCGGCGTCGGCCGCCTACACCGACGAAACCTATGCGATGACGCGTCGCGGCCTCGCCGCGCAAGCGCTTGGCAGCTCCTTGGTGTCGTCGGTTATCGGGGGACTTTTCGGCGCAATAGTCTTGATGATCGCCGCCCCCGTGCTGGCTAGCTATGCGCTGCGCTTCTCTAGCTTCGAGTACTTCTGGCTCGCACTGATGGGCCTGTCTTGCGCCGCATTTATCTCGTCGAGCGACCTGTTGCGCGGCATGATCGCTTTGCTGATCGGTTTGTTCCTGGCAACCGTAGGCATGGACCCCTTGACAGGCACACCTCGATTCGACTTCGGCTTCACCGCGCTGTTGGGCGGGCTAAATTTCATACCCATCATGATTGGTATGTTTGCAGTTTGCGAAATCATGAATAACTTGGCCACAGACTCCGAGAGGGTGCGCATTAAGGAGATTCCAAAGCCAGTCGGTCGAATCTTCGCAGGCATTGGTGGTCTGATAAGCCGCTACCGCAGGAATACCGCTCGCGGCGCGGTGCTGGGCACCTTAATCGGCGCGCTTCCTGGCGCCGGCGGCGACCTGGCGGCATGGATGAGCTATTCGTTGGCAAAGCGCTTCTCGAAGACACCCGAAAAGTTTGGTACCGGGCACCCTGAAGGTGTGATCGAGGCCGGAGCTGCCAACAACGCCGCTCTGAGCGGCGCCTGGGTGCCTGCACTGGTGTTCGGCATTCCAGGCGACGCGGTCACAGCCATCGCGGTTGGCGTGCTCATCATGAAGGGGCTGAACCCTGGGCCGCAGCTATTCGAGTCACAGGCGCCGACGCTGTACGCGATCTACCTGATCTTCATCGTCGCCAACCTGCTGCTGCTGCCGCTGGGTTGGCTTGCGATTCGCCTAGCCATGCCATTGCTGCGGATTCCGCCACACCAGCTAAGCGCGGTAATCCTGATGTTCTGCATCCTGGGTTCCTACGCGATCAACAACTCCATATTCGACATCGGCGTAATGCTGCTATTCGGTGTGGTTTCGTTCGTATTGGGACGGCTCGGCGTTCCGAAAGGTCCGATCATTCTGGGTCTGGTGCTGGGGCCGATGGTAGAAATGAACTTTTTAACGTCTATGGCAATCGCCGACGGGCGCTTCTTAGGCTTCTTCGAGCGGCCTATCGCTGGTGGTCTGGGCGTGGCGGCGATCCTGATTTGGGGCTTCGTACTGATGCGGGCGCTGCGCGGACATTCTGACAAAGCCAAACATGCTGCTAAGTCTGATATGTAGCGGCGGCAATGTTGCTAATTTTTCCTGCTCGTAAATCGTTCAAATAACTACAAACCGTGCAACTTAAAAATGGCAATATCCATGAAACGAAAAGACATTTACGACCTTACCGATCGTGTCATAGTGATCACTGGCGGATTGGGCCAGATCGGAAGCCAATTCACTTTAGAACT
>CAIPNE010000139.1 GCA_903866355.1 uncultured Gammaproteobacteria bacterium | reverse complement strand
CTGTCGTGCCTGTCGTGCCTGTCGTGCCTGTCGTGCCTGTCGTGCCTGTCGTGCCTGTCGTGCCTGTCGTGCCTGCTGCCGTGATTGCTACAGGAGCTAGAGTGCCCCCGACCCGGGCAACCTCGGCACTAGCGCCGATGGGTCTTGGGAGGGCGTCTGCGGTTGTCGGCAACGGCACCGGTTTGCCGAGCGTGGCAGGGGCGACTGCCAGCCCCGCCTGGGATCCCGATGCGGAGCGCTCGCGCAGTACCAGCGACTGCCCCACTAGAATGCGATTGAAATTATCGAGTTGGTTCCAGCGCCCGATATCTCGGGCATCCAGTCCATAACGCCAAGCGATGGAATACAGTGTGTCGCCTGCCGCTACCCGATACACCGCAGGGGGCGGTGCAGACACCTGCGGTGGCTTGCGCGGCGCGGCAACTTTCGCGAGTGGGGCGGGCTTGGAGAATGATTTTTGCTCAATCGGCGCCATGCTGGAACTGGCACAGCCGCCCACCAACAAGGCGCACCACGTGCCGCCAGCCAGCAGTAACGCGAACCCTAACGATGGATGAAACTTAATCAACATTATCTAGTAAGGGCACAAAACTGACTCGTTGCAGCGGCTGTTCTTCGAAGCCATCCTCCGTGCGCCGAAACAGGGTTAGCATTTGATCGCCTTGGCGCCCGATCGGCATCACCGCACGCCCTCCGATTGACAACTGTTCGAGCAGCGCTTTGGGCATCGTGGGCGCAGCTGCGGCAACCAGTACGGCGTCGAACGGCGCTTGCGAAGCCCAGCCCAAACGGCCATCACCGTGGCGCACCCGAACATTGGCAATGCGTAGCTCGTGGAGCCGCGAGCGCAGCCGATTAGCCAAGGCCGCAATGCGCTCGACGGTATACACCTGACTGGCGATGCGGGCCAAGACGGCACTCTGATATCCACAGCCCCCACCAATTTCCAATACGCGATCCAGCGGACCGGTTTCGCGCAGCACTTGGGTCATAGCAGCGACGACGTAGGGTTGGGAGATGGTCTGCCCGAACCCAATGGGCAGCGCGTTGTTTTCGTAGGCGCGGCTGGCCAAAGCCTCGTCCACGAACAAATGTCGAGGCGTGCTGCTGATGAGTTCCAAGACTTCTTCCGAACTGATGCCCATCTCGCGCAACAGGTCGACGAGCCGGTTACGGGCTCGTTGCGAAGTCAGACCAATGCCGCTGCGGTCGGTCATCATCGCTGTGACGCTATTTCCTCAACCATGTCGCAAGGCCTTCCATCACGGCATAGGCCGACAGATCCATTTGCAGCGGGGTGATCGAGACAAAACCTGCCGCGATCGCATAGAAGTCGGTACCGGGGCCAGCCTGCGCGTCGGGCACTCCAACCGGACCTATCCAATACATGGGCCGGCCACGGGGATCTTTTTGCATGATCGAGATGGCGTCCCTTTGGCGGCGCCCGAGCCGCGTAACCTGCGCATCGCAAAGTGCCGGCGCCGGCACATCGGGAATATTAATATTGAGCAACCAGTGCGGCGACATGCCCTCTGCCATGAATTTCTGAACCAACTCGCCGGCAACGCGAGCAGCCCCA
Source organism: uncultured Gammaproteobacteria bacterium (assembly GCA_903866355.1). GTDB lineage: Bacteria > Pseudomonadota > Gammaproteobacteria. Next base: position 2,503 of record CAIPNE010000139.1, on the reverse strand, counting down.
GCATAGTCCGTCGGGTCTGACCCTGCCAGCGAAAACGCCAACGCCGGGGTGCCCAGCAGACAACCCTCCATCGCGGCGGCCACGGTTCCCGAGTACAGCACATCCTCACCCAAGTTTTCGCCAGCATTGATGCCTGAGACGACCAAGTCGGGTTTTTCGGGCAGCAGTTCCGTGAGCGCCAAATAGGCGCAGTCAGCGGGCGTGCCGTCGACCATAAACACATCCTCCGCCACGCGAGTCGCGCGCAACGGGCGGTCGAGGGTCAAGGAATTACTGGCGCCGCTGCAGTTGCGTTCCGGTGCGACTATCGTCACATGGCCCAAGGCGCGCAGCGTGGTCGCCAGTGCAGCCAAGCCCGGGGCACGATAACCATCGTCATTGCAGAGCAAAAAACGCACTCGCTCAGCGGCCTTGCTGCAACAAGAATTCCAACAACGCCTTCTGCGCGTGCAGACGATTGCCCGCCTCCTCCCACACCACACTGTGCGCCGCCTCGAGAACCTCGGTGGCCACTTCTTCGCCCCGATGCGCAGGTAGGCAATGCATGAACAGTGCACCTGGGGCCGCACGCGCCATCAGCGCTGCATTAACTTGAAATGGCGCCATGACCAGTCGGCGACGGGCGGCTTCTTCTTCTTGCCCCATGCTCACCCAAACGTCGGTGACAACCAGATCGGCACCACGGACAGCCTCGGCGGGATCTTGCGTTAGGGTGACATGGCCGCCAGCGCCTGACTGGGCGGACAGCGCCGCAGGCTCAAAGCCCGCCGGCACGGCCACCGCTAATTGAAAATTCAACAAACCTGCCGCTTCAATGTAGGTGTTGCACATATTGTTGCCATCGCCGACCCAGGCTACTTTGCGCCCCGCAATGTCGCCACGGTGTTCGAAAAACGTTTGCATGTCCGCCAGCAGTTGGCAGGGATGGGAGCGGTCGGTCAGGCCGTTAATCACGGGCACGCTGGCGAACTGCGCCAGACGCTCCACGAGGTCATGGGCAAACGTACGGACCATGATGGCGTCGCACATTTGTGAGAGCACGCGTGCGGTGTCTTCTACCGGCTCGCCGCGTCCCAGTTGGGAGTCCCGTGGCGAGAGAAAAATGGCGCCGCCCCCGCCTTCGATCATCGCGGTCTCAAAAGATACGCGCGTGCGCGTCGAGGATTTTTCAAAAATCATCGTGAGCACTTTGTGCTCAAACAAACGGGGCCTCTCACCGGCCGCACGCCGCTGCTTGAGTTCGGTGGCGCGCGCCAGCAGCGTCCGAATTTCCGTGCTGGAAAGATCCGAGAGATTGATAAAGTGGCGAATGCTCATGCGGCCGCCGGGACGCTGGGTTCCGCTAAAAACGCGGCCACCAGTGCGCTGACCCCGTCAACCATCTGCGCTGCTTCCGCATCGCTGGTGATCAGCGGGGGCAGCAAGCGGACCACTTTGTCGGCGGTTACGTTAATCAGCAAGCCATTAGCCAGCGCCCGTTGCACCAAGACCCCACAGGGCCGGTCGAGCACGATGCCGAGCATCAAACCACGGCCCCGAACTTCAACAAAGCCCGGCAAATGTGCCAATTGGCGGGTAAAACCCTCGCGCATCGTGGCGCCTAAAGCCCCCGCACGACCCGCCAGTTGCTGCTCTTCAAGGATGTCGCACACGGTCTGGGCCACACAGGCCGCCAATGGGTTGCCGCCAAAAGTTGAGCCATGCGAACCCGGTTGCAAAATCTTCGCCGCCGCCCCACCGGCCAAACAGGCCCCAATGGGAAAACCATTGCCCAAGCCCTTGGCAAGGGTCATGACATCTGGGCGCACCCCCACGCCTTGGAAGGCAAACCAGTGACCCGTTCGACCCATGCCGGTCTGGACTTCGTCAAACATCAACAGCAAGCCGTGGCGATCGCACAAGGACCGCAATTCCGGCAGGTAATCGGCGGGCGGCACCACCACGCCACCTTCACCTTGAATGGGTTCTACCAGCACCGCGACCACCGCCGGATTTTCTGCCACCACCCGGGCAACGGCCGCGGCGTCCCCATAAGGCACGCGCACAAACCCATCCAGCAGCGGACCAAAACCCAGCTGCACCTTCGCATTGCCGGTGGCGCTCAACGCCCCAAGCGTGCGCCCATGAAAACTACCGTCCATCACGACGATGACCGGCCGTTCCACTCCGGCCCGGTGTCCCGCAAGACGGGCGAGCTTGATGGCGGTCTCGTTAGCTTCCGCGCCCGAGTTAGCGAAAAAGACGGCATCCAGACCGCTGCGCCCGATGAGGGTTTCGGCCAGGCGTTCCTGCCACCCCACCCGATACAGATTGGACGTGTGCCAGAGCACGCTGGCTTGTTCGCACAAGGCTGCGGCCAGCTTTGGATGCGCGTGGCCAAGACCGCAAACGGCAATCCCGCTCAAAGCGTCGAGATAGCGCCGACCTTCGTCGTCCCACAGCCAGACCCCGGCGCCACGCACAAATTTGACGTCCATCCGACCGTAGGTCGGCATGAGAGCAG
>CAIPNE010000138.1 GCA_903866355.1 uncultured Gammaproteobacteria bacterium | reverse complement strand
TATCGTGGGCGATGGCCGCGACCAAGTGCTTATCGATGGCCAAGAGCGGCATATCATTGGCTATCTCAAGGGCTTTTTATTTAGCGCCGAGCGCGCCAAAACGCCCATCCGGGCGCTCTCCGGCGGGGAGTGTAACCGGGTGATATTGGCCCGGCTGTTTACCCGGCCCAGCAATTTGCTGGTGTTAGACGAACCCACCAACGATTTGGACGTCGAAACGCTGGACGTCCTCGAAGCACGGCTCCAAGACTACAGCGGGTCGTTGATTGTGGTCAGCCACGACCGCGCCTTCATGGACAACGTGGTCAGCAGCGTGTTGGTGTTCGAAGCCAACGGGCAAATTGAGCAATACCCGGGCGGCTACAGCGATTGGCTGGCGCGTGGCCGCAAGTTAGCCGAAACCGACAATCCCAATCGCACCAAAGCCCGCTCAGTCGCCGCGGCCCCCATCGCTACCGCGCCGCGCGAGCAACCAGCTGGCAAGCTCAGTTTTAAGCTGAAGTTTGAACTCTCCCAGCTGCCGGCCACTATTGAAGCCTTGGAAACCGAAGTCGCAGCACTCACCGCGCAGACCAACGCCAGCGGGTTTTATCAGCGTCCCCACTCGGAAACGCAGGCCACGCTAGCCACGCTCGCGGCCCGTCAGTTGGTATTGGACGGGCACTACGCCCGCTGGGCACAGCTAGAGGCGCTCCAAACCGGCAACGCCTAAACCGCAGCCAACTGTGTTGCGGGCGCACCCAGCGTGCGCTAGGTGTGCCAGAAGGTGGCCAGCATGGACTCCAATGGCGCCATGGCCGCGTGAGAAAAAGGCAGCGCAACACCTGGCACGGGGTCGAATACCGCCAGCGCCTGGACCAGCTGGTTCACCTGCGCTGCGTGTAGCGTTGCACCACCAGCCAGGCGAAAGGTATCCACGCGCTGTGCGGGTTCGGTGTACCAATCTGCCAGCGTGAGGCGATCGACCGTGCCACGCGCTGCCAGGGTTAACGCATCACCCTCGCGCCACCAAGCCAAATCGCGCGGACGGCGCACCCCTTCCAACAGAATTTCATCCACACCGGCGGCGTCCGCGTTCGCGATGACATCCCGCCCCCAGCCACGTCCAAAAACATACCGGTCGTTGCCCGCACCGCCGCTGAGATGGTCGTTGCCGGGCCCGCCGGTCAGTCGATCGCGGCCCTCGCCACCCAGCAGCCAATCGTCCCCCGCACCGCCATCTAGCTGGTCATTCCCAGTGCCGCCATCCAGGGTGTCGGCGCCGCGTTCGCCATCGAGCCAATCCGCACCGGCGCCACCGAACAGTTGATCGGCCCCCTCGCCGCCGGCGAGTTTGTCGTTACCGGCCAGGCCTTCGAGATGGTCATTGCCCGCGTGACCGGACAGATTATCCTTGCGGGCCGTGCCGACTAGCCAATCATCCCCTGCGGTGGGGCGCTGGCGTACAGCAGGCGTGACCGTAAAAAGCAAGGCACGGGTTGCCTGCGCACCCTGTTCGTCTTGCGCAACCAGTTGCAGATTGAGCGTTTGGGCAGTGGTTGGTGTGCCGGCCAACACGTGCGTGTCCGAATTGAAGCTGAGCCACGCTGGGGGGTTAGCGCTTGCCGTATCTAAGCGCCAGCGCAGCGTGTCGAGGGGATCGGGATCGCTGAACCAGTCACCCGGTAGCGTTTGGCTAAACGGCGTGCCCACCGTGGCCGTCAGCGTGTTGGTGGTCCCACTGGCGAGAGGCGCGCGATTCGCGAGCGTTAGCAGGTTGACTGACGGACCATCGCCGCAGGCTAGGTTTTCGATGCGCGCCGCGCGATCCACATCCCAGTTGGTCAGCCGCACTGTGTCTTGGCTGCCATGGGTGATGAGTAAATCTAGCCCGACATGCGTGAAACTCAGAGCCGCCACGCTGGCCGCGTCGGCAAAAAGCAGGGTATCTGTGCCGGCGGTGTCGATGAGGACATCGCGCCCACTCCCCATGGCGAACACATATCGGTCATCACCCGCCCCACCCGCCAAGGTGTCATCGCCTGCTCCGCCTACCAGCCGGTCGTCACCGGCCAGCGCCAGAATACGATCGGTCACGTTGGTGCCGGCCAGAACGTCCGCTGCCGTACTCCCGACCAGATCAAAGCCGCGACTGATCAGCGCGGCATAATCCCAGCGCGTGCCGTCATCAAATTCGATGGTGTCGACCGTGCGCGGCCCGCCCAGCACGTCGTTAAAGTCCACATCCTCCAAATGAATTTGCGGCGAATCAGGGCCTAAATCGATGAGTACAGAGCCCATCCTCAACGTCAATCTTGCCCACGAGCTACCGCCGTGTAGGCGCAAGGTATTGGGGTCGCCCGAGCTGTCG
>CAIPNE010000137.1 GCA_903866355.1 uncultured Gammaproteobacteria bacterium | reverse complement strand
CTGCCACTTCATCGGACAGCACGGCCAGAGGCTGGCCACTGGCGTAAGCCAGCATGAGCGTCTTGGCCGCTCGCTCGAGGAAATAGAGTTCCTCAAAAGCCTCGGCCACGGTAGGGCCAGTGACCAACACGCCATGGTTGCCCATGAGCATGCTGCGCTTATCGCCCAAGGCAGCCGCTAGCCTTTGCCCTTCCGCCTCGTTGTCCGCCAAGCCGGTAAAGCCGGCGTCGTAGGCCAGACGGTTGAAGAACCGGGCAGTGTTCTGTTCGATTGGCAACAACGTGGGGTTCTTGAGCGTGGCCAACGCCGTGGCGTACGGTGGATGCACATGCAGGATGCAACGCGCATGGGGTACCAAACGGTGCAACTGCCCGTGGATGCACCAAGCGGTGGAGTCTGGAGCGTCGGGCCGCGAAAGCGTGTCCGGGTCGTTGCTGTCCACCAGGAGCAGTTCGGAGGCCCGAATGAGCGAGAAGTGCCGCCACTTCGGGTTGAGCAAAAACTGGTGCCCATCAGCCGATACAGCGAGGCTGAAGTGGTTACCCACCGACTCATGCCAATCCATGGTCACGGCGAGCCGAAAAGCGGCTGCGAGGTCGATGCGCAGAGTGTTGACTGACATGCGGACTCTCCACAAACAACAACGCCGGCTTGCGCCGGCGTTAGAAGTATTCGAATTGGTCGGGGCGATAGGATTTGAACCTACGACCCCTTGCACCCCATGAAAAAAAGACTTCTTTTCGGTTCCAATCGGTTCCGAAACATTTGACTCACTAAGTGTCTGATTTACAAAGCGTTTCAAGTCTTTTTCCTATCTTTTCGCGTCACTACCAGAAACCGCTAGCACCGGCTAAACTGCACCCACTTTCCCAATTTGGGTGCAGTTCTGGGTGCAGTTGAATGAAACTTACACACCGCGGCGTTGAGCGTCTTCAGGTGACTGAGCGCAAAGATTACTCGATAGACGACTTGCGTGGCCTCAGCCTTAGGGTGTCGCTGAACCGAGGCACGCCACGAAAGACTTTTCGCTGGTCTTGGTTCCGCGACGGCAAGCGGTCCATCCTGACCTTAGGCGACGTTGGTCCCCTGCTTACCATCGAGCGTGTTCGAAGCCTCCACGCCCAATGCGCGGAAGCGGCAAGAACCGGCGGCGACCCTGAAAAGGTAGTGGCAGATTTCTGGAAGGACAATTCACCGCGGACCCTCCCCGCTCCAACTGGGGGACCGACCGTTGCGGACTGCGCCGAAGCCTACCTAAAGTTCAGCGACCGCAAGCACAAAGAGCCGGCACGCCGAATGCTGGACGTGGACGTGCTGCCGTTCATTGGCGACAGGGAAGCGGCCACCATCAAGCGCGCCGACCTAGTGAACCTGTTTCAACGAGTAGTGGACCGCGGCAGCCCCACGATGGCCAACCGGGTACACGAGCTGCTCAAAGCCGTGTTCGCCGTCGCCGCTGACCGCGAAATTATCGACGCGCTGCCGTTGTTCCCAAAGCGGAAGCTTGGCGGAAAGGAGGAGCCGCGCACCCGTGTCCTCTCCGACGAAGAGCTGCGCCGCGTCTGGACCGGACTGGAAACGCTCCCATACGAAGGCAGCCGCGGTAATGGCATATCCCCTGCACTCGCTCTCGCGCTGCAGTTCATCCTGCTGACGGGCCAGCGCCGGGGTGAGGTGGCCGTAGCGAAATGGTCCGATATCGAGCGCCTACCGCCCACGAAGGACTGCCGGCACGCCAGACGCCTCTGGCGTCTCCCTGATACGAAGAATGGACGCGACCATATGGTTCTACTGCCGCGGCGCGCCGTGAGCGTCCTAGCGCGTCTCAGGCGCATTAATGGCCGGTCTGAGTTCCTGTTGCCGGCCAGAGGTTCCGGAGCAGCGCCGGCAGATAGGGAGCGCAGCATCACGCGAGCTTGCCGCACGTTTAACGACCGCCTTGGCCTCGCGCAGCACTTCACGCCACACGACCTCCGCCGCACGGTAAGAACCAACCTTTCCCGCCTTGGCGTATCGCAAGAGGTGGCGGAGCGAGTACTGAACCACGCTCAGGAAAACCTAATGCTGGCCACCTACAACCAGCACCGCTATACGGATGAAATCGGCGAGGCACTAGAGAAATGGTCCGTTTTGCTTTGCTCTATTGTTGGTGGAGAGCAACCATGAAAAAGACGAAAAATTCCGCACCAAAAAAACCGAAAAAATCAGCAGCAAAAAGTGCAGCCATAGCAAGACCTTTTCCGGTTGAAAGCCACCCTAGGCGCAGGTTAGGACTAGGCATTGATGACCGACAAAGCGTTGCGGCTTGGTGGAAGGACGCAGGCTCAAAACCCGAAGCTGCTATGCAGTTTTTTTCTAGGCTACCTTTTTCCGAACACTTGGCAGCACACCCCGGAGGCCAAAGGTTTTTTGATTGGTGCCTAGAAAATTGGACTGATAGCAACAAATCAATCCTGGCTCCTGTACTTGATGGAAGATTTCTTGATTGCCTCAATGCTGCGGCAACAGACTATTTGTCGAATAGCTCAGAAAAAAACTGGAAACAGCTACGGGAAGTAGCCTCTTCCTTGTCATTAGCCGCAGCCCTATCTGTTACCGCTTTTTATCATCTAGCTGATTCAATAACCGCACTGGAGTCTGCGCGCCATGAAGATAAGGATTTGCCGCACCTAAAAGCTATAAGGGGAATTTTTGATGAGAACAGCGGTTATTTGGACTTCTATGCAAACAGCTTTTGCAAAGACCTAGAAAGAGAATCGCTGGCAGGCTTTGAGCGCCGAATGGGACCAGCGGCCAAAGGTGGCGAAAAGTCACGACGTGGTGCAGCGATTAGATACATCAGCTCAAAAACGGAAGCCGCTGGAGTTCCCGATACAGTCACCGTCGCGTTACTTGTCGCTTTTTTTTCCGCATTCGGTCAAAACATTGACGACCACTCCATCAGGAGTGTGATTCTCCAAGCACGCCGGCCGAAGCAAAAGCGGAAGAGTGTTTCTTCAATTTAGGGTGATTACTATTCCCTAAGCCAAGTACATAAATTGCTCACACCTTCCAGAAAGAGTGTGAGCAGTGAAAACGCAATATCTAACAAAGCAGCAGCTAGCGAACCGTCTTTCGGTAACGCCCCGCACCGTCGACAACTGGAGCCGCTCCGGATTCCTCCCGCCACCCGTAAAGCTTGGCGTGGAGATGCAATCTCGAGTGCGCTGGACCTCTGAAGCCATCGAAGGTTTCGAGCAGCGCCTGCGCGGCAAGACCGCGGCCTAATCCAAACAAACAAAAAAAACCCGGCCACATGGACCGGGTAAGGATTCGCCATGTCACTTTACCCTAGCGAGAAATACTCGCAAACGTCCCGGCCTTGGGACCTGTTAGTGCCGCGCCTCGATGGCGTAATGCATACCCAGCAGGGATGCTGCCGTGCGATATGCCCGGCCCATCCGTCGAAGCATCGTTCACGGTCCTTGACCATTCGCGAGCTAGACGATGGCCGCTTGCTGATGAAGTGCTGGGCCGGGTGCGACGTTGACCAAATTACCGGCGCAGTTGGATTGACCGTCGGCGACCTGTTCCCGCAAATGGACCGGCGAGAGACTCCCGACCGCCACCGCCGCGAGACATTCAACCCGCGTGATGTGCTGGCCGCATTGCGCCATGAGGCCATCGTTTTGGCCATCATTGCCAGCGACCTCGAACGTGGCGAGCCGCTGACCAAAGCCGTGATTGACCGCATCAGCCTTGCCGCCGAGCGCCTGCTCACCGGCGCGGAGCTGGCAGGAGTTCGTCCGCCTAAAGTAAAGGCGCCGGAGCTGCCGGCATGAGCGCCAACATCCTCGATTACAAAAAGGCCTCACAGCTTTCTGCAAAAGACTCTACCGAGATTGCCGCAGCCGAGAGACTTGTAAGCCGTTGCGACAATCGTAATTTGTACGTCCCTGCTTTGGGGTGGATGGCATACGACGGCACCCGCTTTGCACGCGACCACGGGAACCTGCTCATCAAGCGTGAAGCCATGGAAGACGCGAAGCAGTTATGGGACCTACGCGGCGTTCCTGCTCACGAGCAGAAGGACCGCATCGCCATGGCCAAGGCCTGCAGCCAGCGCCGCGGTATTGAATCCGCTGTGAGTCTGGCCGCTGCTCTTCCCGGTGTCTCGCGCGAATATGATTTGTTCGACGCGGACCCGTGGGTGCTTAACACTCCCTCAGGCGTCATTGACCTGAAGACCGGCAAGCTGACGGCGCATTCCCCGTCGCAACTGCTCACGCGGATAGTCGGCGCGCCATGGATTCCCGGCGCCGCTGCACCACGCTGGCAACAGTTCCTCGCGCAAGTGCTGCCGGACCCTGAAGTGCGCGCATACCTGCAGCGGTTTGTGGGGTACTGCCTGACCGGGCTGACGGACGAGCAGGTGCTGCTGTTCGCGTGGGGTGGTGGTGCCAACGGCAAGTCTGTACTTTTTGAGGTGCTGTTGCGTCTGCTAGGCGACTACGCACAAGGCGCTGACCCCGGCCTGCTCACTAAGGCACGCGACATCCCCAACGACATTGCACGCCTCAAGGGTGTTCGGTTTGTCTCCCTAAATGAAACCCAGCAGGGTTCCCGATTTGACGAAGCCAAGCTCAAGCAACTGACCGGCGGCGACACCCTCACGGGTGAGTTCAAGTATGGGGAGTTTTTCGACTTTCAACCGAAGCATAAGCTGGCCATGCGCGGCAACTACAAGCCAGCTATCACCGGCACCGACGCCGGCATCTGGCGGCGCCTCCACTTGGTCCCGTTCACCGTGTCCATCCCGCCGGAAGAACGCGACCACCGCCTGCTGGACAAGCTGCTGCTTGAGCTGCCGGGAATCCTTCAATGGTCTGTTGCCGGATGCATTGAATGGCAGCGCATGGGACTGGCACCGCCAGCGGCCATCAGCGCGGCGCTAGAGCAGTACCGGCAGGAAGCAGACGTGCTGGGTTCGTTCATTACCGAGAAGTGCAGCCAGCGCCGAGTAGCCCAGGTGAAGGCGTCAATTTTCCAAAAAGCCTTTTTTGAGTATTGCCGGGACATGGACGAGAAACCGATTCCCGCAAAGGACCTTCCCGCGGAACTGCAGCGCCGTGGCTATGGGTATCGACGCGCAAACAACGGACGTTTTTACGAAGGGATTGAGATGGACCACGGGAGTGCATGGGGTGACGGGTGACGGGTAGTGACGCCTAAACACAAAACTCCCCTATAGACACCCCCCTAGAGATATTTCCCTATGAGCCGACACCTGCCGTCACCTGTCACCTTTCGCATAGGTGGCCGACTGGACTACCACCACCTAGCACAGCTCTACCGGCCAGCAGACACCGCTGGCCTTGCTAAAGCCGCTCGCGACCTGCTCGAGCAGGGACTGACCGCGCATGACGTTGCACAACACCTCCGGCTACCGCTTGCATGGGTGGTCGGACTTGCACCTGAGTTCAACCTGTACGAAGACACAACCACGAAGGAGACGAAGTAGATGGACACCATTACCGAAGCCGCGCTCATTGCGCGCATCCAGCGCAAGCTCGCGCACGAAGACCAGCGTCTG
>CAIPNE010000136.1 GCA_903866355.1 uncultured Gammaproteobacteria bacterium | reverse complement strand
GGGATTGGCGCGAATGCGCTTGGTTTTACCGCTGGGCGCGGAAAAAACGTAAAAATGCGGCGCGCTGCCTGCAATCCACACCGGCGTGCGCACCGCTTGGCCGTTGCTGCGATACGTGGCGAGACTGACATAGGTCGCTTGTGCAGGATCGAACAAGGTTGCGGTCGCGGGCGTCGAGGTCATGGGCGTGGCATTACGGCGCGGGCGGTGGTCCAAAAGCCGGACATTCGCCAAAAGTCATCGCCGCGTTGGTCCACGGATCTTGGTAGGCGATGCCAATCGCTGCCAGCCGTAGACCACCGGCGTCTTTGTTGTCTTGTCCGTAACGGGGATCGCCCAGCACGGGCGTTCCAATACTCTCGAGATGCCGACGAATTTGGTGGAAGCGCCCACTGAGCATGCGGATGTGGAGGGTGGTGGTGCGTGCGCCGGCGTCGTAGCTTTCGATCAACCAGTCAGTGACGGCGCTTTTGCCATCTAATGCTTGGCTAATGCGACCGCTAGGCCCACGTGGACGCAGGTCGCCACGCACAGTGACCCGGTAGCGCTTGTCGACTTGGCGTTCCTGCCACAGCGCGGCGAGCTTGGCGCATGCCCCGCTGGAATGCGCGGCGACCACCAAGCCACTGGCTTCCATATCCAGACGATGGACCAGCAGCACCTCGCGACGCTCCTCAAAATGCTCGCTGATTTGCCGCGCTAGGGTGGCGTGATCGCCGTAGCGCGAGCCTTCCACGAGTAAGCCCGCCGGCTTGTGCCACACGCTATAACGCTTGTGGTCGGCGACCAACGTGGCGGCCGGCGGCACGTGATTAAGCACCGCCGAATCGTAATAAATAGACAGCCGATCGCCTGCCGCGAGTGGGGTGGTGATGCGGCGCAGTCGCTGCGGCTTGCGGGTGCCGTTTTGCAACCACACAGCGCCTTTTTGCATGGCATCTTTGATGCGCAGCTTGGAGAGTCCGGTGACGAGGGTCAGGGCTTCGGGCGCGGTGGTGGGCTGGCCATAGGGCACCACGATTTCGCGCGTGATAGTGACCCGATTGGGCTGATTGCCGGGGGCGAATTCTTCGCGCTCAACGGGCGCGGTCCAAGGTCGCTGCGATTTGTTCATGGGTGTTGCCGGGCCACGTGTTTGCGCCATTCCATCAGGATGGCACCGATGGTCTCAGGGGTTATTTGCAGGTCATGCAGCAAGTGCCGCTGCAGTTGGTGGAGCGCATCCTGTCCCAGTTCGGCCACAAACCCCGCGCTGTAGTAGGTGATGGACCAAATATCGCGGAGCGGGTCTTCTTGCCACAAGTACCAGCGCCCAGCTTCCGGATGGCTACCATTGGCCGAAGATTTGGCCTTGGTGGCAGTAGGAAACTGGTCGTTGACCAGAATGCCCGCCGCTAGTAAGGCCGGGCGCATGCCAGAATAAGTGGTCGCCCAGATCAGGCCCTCGCCAAAGCGGGCTGGGGAAACAGAAAATCGGGCCTGAATACTCATGATTACCTACGCGACCTGTTGACTGACATTGTCTTAGATTCTAATCGCGCCTGCCGACTCCGCCTAGCACCGGCTGCGCGTCATCGGATCGCCTAACGTCGAGCGGAACCCACCGACTGACTTGGGCTAACATATCGCAATCTTAGTTGGAAGAACGCCCATGCCTACTTATCACGCCCCCGTTCGCGACAGTCTGTTTGTGCTAAACGAAGTGCTCCATTTTGAGCGCTACCACGACCTGCCCACGTTTGGGGAGGCCAGCGCGGAACTCGTGAGCGCTATTCTTACCGAGGGCGGTAAGTTTGCCGAAGAAGTGCTGCAGCCACTCAACCAAATCGGCGATACCCACGGTTGCGTGCGTCAAGCCGACGGCAGTGTGACTACCGCGCCGGGTTTCCGTGCCGCCTATACGCAGTTTAGTGCTGGCGGTTGGGGCGCGTTGGCGGGCGACCCAGCTTTTGGTGGGCAGGGTTTACCCCATCTGATCGCCAGCGCGCTGGAGGAGTATTTCATCTCCGCCAATATGGCTTTCACCATGTACCCCATGCTGACCTTAGGGGCGATTGCGGCTATTCAGGCGGTGGGCTCGATTGAAGTGCAGCAGCGTTTTGTGCCCCCGATGGTCGAAGGCCGCTGGACCGGCACAATGAATCTCACGGAAGCTCATTGCGGCACCGACCTCGGGCTGCTGAGGACGCGCGCGGAGCCCCACGCCGATGGCAGTTACCGCATCACCGGGACCAAGATTTTTATTTCTGCTGGCGAACACGATTTTGAGTGAAAACATCATTCATTTGGTGCTCGCTAACATGCCAGCTTCTCCCGACCGCGTGCAAGGTATTTCGCTGTTCATCGTGCCTAAGTTTTTACTGCGCGCCGATAACACCATCGGCGAGCGTAACGCGGTGAGCTGCGGCAATATTGAGAAAAAAATGGGTATCCACGGCAACGCCACCTGCGTCATGAATTATGACGGGGCGACCGGCTACCTCGTTGGCGAGCGCGACAAGGGCCTGCGGGCAATGTTTATCATGATGAATGCCGCGCGTTTGGGCGTGGGTGTGCAAGGCATGGCGCAGTCGGAAGTGGCCTATCAAAACGCCGCTCAGTACGCTCGCGATCGCTTGCAAGGGCGGGCGCTGACGGGACCCAAAAACGCCGCTGGGCCGGCCGAGCCGATCATCGTCCACCCGGATGTGCGGCGCATGCTGATGAACGCTCGGGCGTTTAACGAGGGTGCGCGCGCGCTGATGCTGTGGGGTGCGCTGCAGGTTGATTTGGCGCAGGTGGCCGCCAGCCCCGAAGAACGCCAGCGGGCCGACGACGTCATTGGTTTGTTAACGCCGGTCATCAAGGCGTACTTCACCGACAAAGGTTACGAGAACGCGACCAACGCCCAGCAGTGCTTAGGTGGACATGGGTATGTGCAGGAATGGGGCATGGAGCAGTTTGTGCGCGACGCGCGCATCACGATGATTTACGAAGGGGCCAACGGCATTCAGGCGCTAGATTTGGTGGGCCGAAAATTACCCGCTAACGGTGGCCGGGCCTTACGGACTTGGACGGCGGAGATCGTGGCCGCGCTGGCGGCCACCAGCGGTGAGCCGCGTTTGCAAGCACTGGCCGAAGCGCTCAGTCGGGCGTTGGCCGATTTGCAGGCGGCCACCCAATGGTTAGTTCGCAACGCCATGGGTCGGCCGGACAACGCGGGCGCCGGCGCGATGGCGTATTTGCATTTGTTGGGCCTAGTGGCGCTGGGCTATCAGTGGGTGCTGATGGCGCAGGCCGCCTGCCGCGCCCTTGACGAAGACCCCGCCGAGACCGATTTCTACACCAACAAACTCATTACCGCGCGCTATTTTTGTTCACATTTGCTGCCCGAAACCGCGCTCCATCGGGCGCGCGTGGAGGCCGGCTGCGAAGACATGATGGCGCTGGACGCGGCGGCCTTTTAGGCGGGCTGCCGCCTGGCGACCGTGGCGCCCGGCGGCAGTTTGGCGGGCTTAGAAAACAATCGGGAGTTCCAAATACTCGCGGTAAATAAAGTCGCGGTGCGCGAGTAGTTCGGCCGAGAGCGCACTAGCCACTTCGGGATCGGGGTTGGCATAGTGATCTCGAAAGCTAGTGGCCATCGGGCAGAGCGCTGGGGGCATCGGCGCGATGAGGGTGGCGAAGGTTGCCCAGTAGATATCGAGCGCCGAGATCCGGTCGCCAAAGAAAAACCGCCGGCCAAGCGCCAATTGCGCGGCCAACTGTTGGTGGAGGGCGTCCAAGATGGCGGCCATGCGTGCGGGTGCACGGCGACCGGCGTCCGGGGTGTAGCGGTATTTTTCGGCTAAGTGGTTCCAAAAAACGCGCGCCGCATCGCCGGGCGGCAGTGTTGGCAGTACCCGATGAATAATAGCCAGACGCTTGGTCCAGCCAAAACCCTGCTCGCCAGCAATTTCGTTGCACAACCCAAAGGCCACTACGCGGTCGGCTAAATCCTCGGGGATGAGCGGCGGATCGGGGTTGATACGCTCGGCAAGATTTAATTGGTCGATCCACGAGGCGCAAGGGCGCTCGTCATTCCACACCGCCACCGGCGCACTCGATTGCCCCGTCCAATCCAGCAGCTCTTGGTCCGCCTGGGCGATCCCAAATTCCAAATCAGAGCGCCCCGCGCTGGCGGTGACGACGGCTTGGTAGGGCAGTTTTTTCACATAAAAAAGGCCTTTGCAGGCCTCTCGCCACGGGCCCGGTACCGCGTAGGCACCCAAGACCAGCCGCAAGCCATGCAGTTGCCGAGCTTGGGCGATAGGGAGGTAGTCGAGTTTGATGTCGGTGAGCATGATGTCGGTCATGGGGGGCCTGCGCAGCTTAAAGATAACCACATGATGCCCGAGCACCAATCCTTGCGGAAGGGCGGTAGGCGCGCCTCGCACGGGCCCTTACAATACCGACACACTTAAACGCAGGTGGCGGTCAGTTAGATTCGCCCAGGAGCAGGAATCCCTATGGCGGCGCAGTCAGATACCAGCATCATGGCTTTGTTTTGTGATTTCGAGAACATCGCGCTAGGTGCCCGCGATGCCAAATTCGCGCGTTTTGAGATCCATAAAGTCCTCGAGCGACTGTTGCTCAAGGGCAATATTGTGGTCAAGAAAGCCTACTGCGATTGGGACCGCTACAAGGAATTTAAAGGCAATATGCACGAAGCGGCGTTCGAGCTTATCGAAATCCCCCACGTGCGAATGTCCGGCAAAAATTCCGCCGATATTCGGCTGGTCGTGGATGCGTTGGACCTGTGCTACACCAAATCGCACGTGGACACTTTTGTCATCATCAGCGGCGACTCCGATTTTTCACCCTTGGTGAGCAAGCTGCGTGAGAACAACAAAACCGTGATCGGCGTGGGGGTGAAGCAGTCAACCTCGGACTTACTCATTTCCAACTGCGACGAATTTATTTACTACGACGACCTCGTGCGGGTCGAAAAAGAAAAGCGCCGACCCCGTGCGCGCAAAGCGAGTGCCCCGGCAGCGGCTGCCGCGCCCACCGAAGCCCCGGCTGAGACACCCCAAGAGTTAGCTGCTGAAATTGCCGCCGAGGCCGCAGCGCCAGCAAGCGAAGCCGAGCGCAAACAAGAGGCGATCGACATCGTCATGGAGACCGTAGAGGCCTTGGTGACCGAGCGCGGGGCGGAGGAGAAAATCTGGGGCTCAATGGTGAAGCAGGCCATCAAACGTCGGCGACCTGGCTTTAGCGAGCCCTACTACGGTTTTCGCTCTTTCAGTAAGCTGCTGGAAGAGGCCGCAACCCGCAAGCTGGTAACGCTAGAGCACGATGAAAAATCTGGCGGCGTGATTATCCGCACGCTGGCCATCGATACTGAATAACGACAACGAGAATCTGTAATGAAAATTGACACACTCTTACCGGCCGCGCTACCCGCCGAGGTAGCGCAGAGCGCGCAGGCGATGGAAGCACTGGGCTTTGATTGCGCGTGGACTTTCGAAGCTGCGCACGATGCTTTTTTCCCGCTGGCGTTCGCCGCCGCGGCGACCACCACGCTGGGCATCGGCACCAATATTGCTGTCGCCTTCGCGCGCACACCGTTCTCCACAGCGCAAATGGCTTGGGACCTGCAGCGCTATTCCAAGGGTCGCTTTCGCTTGGGCTTGGGCACGCAGATTCGCCAACACGTAGAGCGCCGCTTCTCTATGCCCTTCGATCACCCGGCGGCCCGTGTGACCGATTACATCCGCTGCGTGCGCGCGATTTGGGAAACTTTCCAAACCGGTGCCCGACCCAGCTACGAGGGGCCTTATTATCAGTTCAAGCTGATTAACGAATTTTTTAATCCAGGCCCGAACGAACACCCGGAAATTCCCGTCTACTTGGCGGGCGTGAATCCGCGGATGTGCCGAGCCGCGGGTGAGGTGGCCGACGGTTTCCACGTACATCCCATGCACACGGTGCCCTATCTCAAAGAAGTCGTGCGACCCGCCTTGGACGAAGGTGCGCGTACGCGCGGAAAAACGGTGGCTGATCTCGAAATTTATTCGCCGGTGTTTGTCATTACCGGTGAGACCCCGGCCGAACGCGCCACCATGGAAGCCGCTGTGCGTCGCCAAATTGCTTTCTATTCTTCCACGCCCAGTTATGCCGCCGTGCTCGAATTCCACGGTTGGAGTGAGCTGTCTAAGCAGATGGCGCAACTGATGCGCGAAGGTAAATTAAACGAGATGGGCAACCATGTGCCCGACCGCTTGTTGGAAGAAATGGCGGTGTTTGGCGCGCCCGGTGAAATAGGCACACTGCTGCGGGCGCGCTACGACGGCGTGCTCGACCGCGTTTCCTTGTATTCCACCATGGGGGGCGACGGCAACTTTAGCCGCTGGCCGGAACTCATCGCCCGGGTGCACGCGGCTTAAACACCGCGGCCTCAGGCGGCGCGCACGGTCCAGTGGCGCAGGACGCCAAGCATGGCGTCCATCTGGTTGGCGTACAGATCAATGCCCAGTGCGAGGGCTGAGACCTGCGGCAGGGTTAAACGGGCGTCGGCTTCGCCCTGCGAAGCCGTAACGCTCATGCCCAACTTGTGGGTGAGTCGCGTCATTGCCTGATTCTCGCTCATAAAATGTACCCATAACGACCCGCAGCCCTGTGCGATGGCGCTGCGTCGGCAGCGTTCGATCAGCCGTAATGCCAGCCCTTCGCGGCGATGTGCCGGCAGGACGCTGAGGCCAATTTCTGCGGTCCCTTCGCGGATCCCCAGATGGGCTACGGCAACCACGGCAAACGCCGAATCGAATGCCGCGAATACCCGGTCGCGCGAAAAATCGATGCCCTGCACATAGTCCAACAGCATGTCGTCGGGTAATGCGCCCCCAAAGCGCAGGCGGCGGTCGGTATCGTCCAGCGCCACAAAATGGGCACCGAGACGAGGGCGATCGAGGGGGGTGAGGGAGTGAACGAGGCGATACATAAAGACCTCCCACGCTGGTGGCGTGTTGGACGATTCAAGTGCTGGCAGTCTACCCTTTAAATGTTGCGTAGCAGCATTTAATTTCCCCGCTGCTCGTGGGTCACAACGAGGGGCGGCGACTTTCTCCTCGCCAGACCTGAGTTCCATCTGGCGTTCCGATACGGCCACCGCCACAACGGCACGCACGGCTATCGCCACAACGGCACGCCATGCGATAGACCAAGCTGACGGTGCCTGTCCCCAACGGGGCCAAATGTGATGCCCAGGGCAACGCCCTGGGTCCAATGGTCAACAATATCCCCAGCCCTGAAGGGGCGAAATGAAAGACAGTTCCGCACCGCGGCGCGGAAACCTATTCGCCGACGCGCGCAGGTTTCGTCCTTTCAGGGCTAGACATGTTTTCCGGTCTCTCCCAGGGCGTTGCCCTGGGCTATCACTTTCCCAGGGCTACCAAATGTCGCCCCTTTGGGGCTTTTAAATCATGGTTCATCGCCGCATCAAAATGCCTGACCATCGTCGCAACGGGGCCAGCCACGATAGCGCAGGGCATGTACGCTGGGACAGGCATCGGTTAATTTATGCGCATCCGTTATTCCATTCGGCGAAAAATTTCGCTACGCAAAACAGGGGGAGAATGCCATGTCCTATGAAGAACAAATTCCGCGTCAACCAGTGAACCGTCGTGACATGCTAAAACGGGTTGCGCGCTTTGCCGATCTCAAGGGATCCGATGGTGGTTTGCCGGACAGCTATCACCCTAGCGCTGAGCGCATTCTGTATAACGTCATCGGTTTTCAGCCGCCGCCGGATACTGGCACTGGCGTGGTGTCGCCGGTGGGCGACAAAGCAGCGCGCATGTCTGCCATCAAGATTTCCGAGGGTTTTAATTTAGGTTTTTGCCGCGCGCTGCCGGGCAAGGGGCCGATGATGCACAACCACGACACCAACGAGACCTTCATTGGGGTCACCGGCGTGTGGCGAGCCAGTTGGGAAGATGCACGTGGGCGAGTAGAACACGTGGACTTACAGCCGCAGGACGTTATTTCTTTTCCGCCGGGCGTGATGCGCCGTTTTGAAAACGTGAGCAAAGGCTCCAAACGCAAATATGCAACGCTGATGTTTGTGATTTCAGGGGACGCGCCGGCGGCAGAATTCTCGCGTGAAGCGATGGCAGAACTGGCGACTGCGGGCCTACTGGAAATGGATCCGCGCGGGCGTGGTAAGACCTTCACTAGCGACAGCGCAGCCCCCGTGCTGACGGCTAAAAAGGCCACAGCCAAAAAGACAGTGGCTAAAAAAGTGACGGCCAAGAAGGCCGCGGCACCCGTGCGGAAAACCGCGGCACCTGCGCCAGTACCGGCTGCAGCAGCAGCGCCGGCGCGCCGACCCACTAAAAAAGTCGCCTAGCGGTTAACTTGGGTGGCTTCAGGCGCGGGCTCTAGGGCACGCGCCAAATCGGCTGGGGTGTCGATGTCCAGCAACACCCCGGGTTCGCCGCAGTCCAGTTTAACTACCCGCGCTGCATGCTTAAGCAACACGGCGCGCGCGCCTTGGTCGCCACCTAACGCGGCCAGATCGGCTAAATACTCGGCTCCAAACAGCACCGGATGACCACCGCGTCCCGCCCAACTGGGCTGCACAATGGCGGTGTTATCCAAGTCCTCGAAAGCGTCGATGAGCGTGCGATAAACCGCCGGCGTAATCCGCGGCATATCGCCTAATACCACGAGCACGCCATCCAACTCGCCCACCAGTGCGCGGATGCCGCGCGCCAACGAACTGCCCAAACCGTCAGCGCGACCCGCGTGCGCTACGCAATTGGCCCCTGCGGCCGTGGCCAGGGCCACGGCAGGCAGGTCTTCGGGGGCGGTAACAACCCAGCAGGTTTGCAGTGAGAGGGTCGCCAAGGGTGCTAGCGCGCAGGCCAGCACCGGGCGCCCCGCCAGCATTGCATGGAGCTTGTTGACCTCACCGTAGCGCCGGCTAAAACCCGCTGCGAGTACCACCGCTGCGAGGCGTTTGCTCACGGCGCGGCGCGCGGCAGGCGGCGAGTTTGGATAATCTCGCCCAGGATGGCGAGGGCAATTTCAGGCGGGCTGCGTGCCCCGATGTTCAACCCCACCGGGCCACGGATGCGGGCGATCGCCGCGGCCTCGAGGCCTAGCGCCAGCAGGCTCTCGCGGCGTGCGGCTGCGGTGCGCTGACTGCCCAGCGCGCCGATGTAAAAACACTTCGAAGCCAACGCTTGCACGAGAATCGGGGGGTCCCAGTCGTGTTCGTGAAACAGCGACACAAAGGCCGTCCAGTGATCCAGTTCACCGCACTGAAAAGCTGCGGGAGTGGTCAACGCGAACGTGCTGGCCGCGTAGGGCCGCGCGAGTTCTAGGGTCTGCGCTTCGGAAGAAAAAACTGCCACTTCGAATTCCGCCACACTGCCGAGTTGCGCAATGAGCGGCACCAGCGGGCCTTTGCCGCAAGCGACTATCCGCAGGGGTGGTTCGCACAAGCGCGCCCAACGGTGTGCCGTGTCGCTGCTATCTGGCGCTAGCTGTGCCCGTGCTAACAGGGTGTCCAAGTGAAATATCAAAGTAGCAGGCCTGCGTGCGGCATTGGCGTCTACGATCAACGCCAAATCGGCCAGCGGCAGGGTGACATCAAAAAACACGTCGATGCCCGAGCCGCAGGGCAATTGAATGTCGATATAGGGCGAGCCTTTGCCATAGCGCAGCAGGCGGTTGGTACCGGCCGCCAGCCGGGCTTGGGCCTCGGCGATGATCGCCGCCTCGGCACAGCCGCCGGTGAGATTACCCACCGCCTCGCCGTCGGCGCGGATGGCCATTTGGCTACCTCGGGGGCGGGGTGCCGAACCATCCACACTCACCAGAGTGGCCAGCGCCGCGGCGTGGCCGGCTGCTCGCCACGCCAAGAGGGTGGGTAGGACATCGTTGAGATAACGCGCGATCATCGCACTACCCCTCAGCCCGCAAAGCGGGGTTCGGCGATCCCACGGATGCCAAGACCGCGAATCCGAAACAAGCTGCCCGCGCCAAACTGCGGCTGTACCTGTTTGGTAAAATGCGCGTGCGTCGCGGGGTGGCGCACCCGTGCCATGGAGGTGACGTAGATTTCATCCAGATTAGGCCCGCCAAACGTGACGCTGGTGAGATTGCGCACCGGCATGCCGATGCGCCGTTCCACTTCGCCGTCCGGGGTGTAGCGAATGAGTTCGCCACCGATCACCAGCGCATTCCAGACACAGCCTTCCGCGTCCACGGTGGAACCATCGAAAAAGCCGGACTCGTTGTGAGTGTTCGCAAAATCACGGCGACCGCTCAGCGTGCCACTGGCCAAATCGTAATCGTAAGCCCACATTTGCTGTTGGAAGGTGTCGGCGAAATAAAAAGTGCGGTCGTCTGGGCTCCAGCACGGGCCGTTGGAGCAGATGATGCCTTGGGCGAGTTGGGTGACGGAGAAATCTGGGTCTAGCCGCCACAAACTGCACAGCCCCAATTCCTCCCGATCGTCCATTCCGCCCGCTAAAAAGCGTCCACGGCGGTCGCATTTTCCATCGTTCAGGCGACTGCGCGGCTCGTTGGCGTCGATGCGGGTAATGAGTTCGAGGCGCTCGGTTTCAAAATCAAAGGTGTAGAAGCCATCATCTAACGCCAACACGGCGCCGCCGTTCTCGCGCAGCGCCAGCGCGCCCACGTCGTGATCCAACCGCCAGGAGCGCTTTTCACCGGTGCGCGGATTGAGGCGCCAGATGGAGGGTCGACCCACCCGGCGGCCAGTCCCATCCACCCAATAGAGCATTTGTTCTTGGACATCCCAAATTGGGCCTTCGCCCAATTCGTTGCTATCTGCCGCCACACATTCGATGGAATAGTTCATGTTGGCCTCGGGCTTAACTGTCGGAATTGTTCACAAAAATAGTTTGACGCAGGGGCGTTCAGCCAGCGGGTGCGGCCAGCGCCTGCACCCGGGCGAGCACTCGCCGGAAAGCGACCCCAGCGTGGTGCATAAAGCCGTCTACGTAGAGTTCGATCAAAAAATCGGTATCGGTGGGTGCTGCCGCGTGAAAAACATGTTTGCGCATGATGCCGTAGATGACCGTGGCATGCAGGCCGAGTACGAGTTGTTCTTCCAAATGGGTTACGGGCAACTCGCTGGACGGAGCCAGCCCCAGATGCGCGCGGCATTCCTCGGCGATGGGTGCGATGAGTTGCGCGCGGATCCGCGCCACATAGCGCTGGCTGATGGTCTCGTTGCGCAGCGCCGAGAACAAGGAAATTCGAATGACCTCGTAGCGGTCGATGCTGCGATTGTAATCTTGATAGAACGCTTTCAGGCGCGCCCCCAACGGCTGGGCGCGGTCGGTGAGCAGGCCGTGCCAGCGCGGATTCCAGCGGTTGAGGAACATCACTTCGTAGACCCGGTCGATCAGCG
>CAIPNE010000135.1 GCA_903866355.1 uncultured Gammaproteobacteria bacterium | reverse complement strand
ACCGCGCGTGGCGCCTCTTTCGGGCCAAACAAACGAAATTTGAAATTGCCGATCAGCCCCGACAACGGGCGGGTAAAACCGCCTTTGAGTGAGCCTTGGCCGGCCTTCGAAATGATCGAGGAAAAATTGGACTCTGGTTGCGCGGGCGTGCCCGAAATCAGAAATTCTGGTCCCTTAAAATAGCCAAATTGGTCTTGCTCATCGCGCAGCAAATCCATGCTGTAGAGGATGGCCGCACCGCGTGTGCGCATATTGAGCGAGCCGGTCATCGTCAACGGGCTGTCGAAAAAATCCGCGCCGGGCACATAGTCCACCTGCCCATCGGCGAGCAACAACACCGTTGGGCTTTGCACCAGAAAACGTGACAGACGCACCTTGCGGGAACGCTTGCGTTGAATATAAATCTCAACCAAATCGTAGTCGATGCGCGAGATATAGTTGACTAAGCGTGCGACTGCGCCGGCCCCAAAGCCGCCGCTGGGAACATAGGACAAACCCTCCCCTAGCAGTCCCATCAGCCCAGAACTGCCAATCAGCAGAGGATTCGCTTTGGACAAGGGTCTAAAAACCCCCTTGCGGCTAATCAGATGCAAATCGAACAGCGCGCGATTGTGCAGCTGCGAAAGATTAGGGCTTTCTCCGGAGGCTAGCAGGGTGACGCCAAACAGCCCTTCCACCTGCGCCTTTTCGCCAGGCACCAGTTCGCTCAGAAATGTTTGGAGATCGAAATCCTTGACCTCGCCGTTCAGCGCTAGCGTGTAGGGCTCCGGGAGGTCTTGAGCGAAGCTCAGCTGCCCTTTGAGATGGATGCGGCTGTCATGAAAATTCGCCGCCAGCTCGTTGATCGAAAGTCGGTCGCGGCGAGTTTCAAGCTCAGCCAGCAGACCCTCAAAGGCGAGGTAGTCGGTATAAAAAAGCTTGCCTATTTCCACCCGTAGCCGTGCGCTATAAGGCAGAACATCCCAGGTGGCTCGCAGGTCGCGCGCATCATTCACGCGCACGGCGACGCGGCGCGCAGGCGCTGCGGGCGTACGCCCTGACGCGTCTGGCGCGGCGGCAGGCGCTATTTCGCTGAGGGTTGCAAGCAAGTCATTCAGATAAAAAACAGCACTTTTTAGGCTGAAATCGAGCAAATTTGGCTCGTTCAACACGGGCTTAAAACTGACCTCAAGCGCCGCATTGCTGACACCCGACCGCCCTTGCGCGGTGAGCGGTGCGGAAAAATCAAAGCCCTGCCCATCGCTCGCCATCGTGCCCTTGATGGGGATATCGATGCGCGAAATACGCAAGGCCTTAGCGCCGGCCAAAGCCTCCAGCCCCACGGCTGCGACAATTTCACCGGCCGGATTAACCGCCACTTTAGCCACCAGTTGGCCACCGCGCAGGCTGTGTCCCGGCATCCCCACCGGCTGGGCGAGCCATTGCGGCAAGTTAGCGTTAAGGTCCAGTGCCAGTTGCTGCAGCGGCACGGTTTTATCCGGTTCGATACGCCCGGTAAAACGCCCGTTAAGGGCCGCACCGCTGCGTTGCGCGAAGGCCAGCGAGAGTTCGTTGACATCCACCCCATAGACCCGCCCGACTGCCGAGAAAGCCGCATCGGCGACCAGCGTAAAGGGCTCCAGCAGCGCACCGTTGGCGTTGGACAGCTTCACCGATTCCAAACGCAGTGGTGCCAAGCTGTCGGCGCGCAGCCGACTGCCATCGGACGCCAAACGAAAATCCGCATTGATCTCGGCAAAACGAAGCTCGCCCAGCGGCACAAATTCGCGCATCGCGGAGGACGACAAATCGCGCACTTGCAGCGCCATGCTGCCCACCACGGCGCGCGCAAATTCCTCATGAGAATCCAGTGCCGTGCGGATCACGAGGCCCGGTTGCGCAACGAGCGACAGCGTCGCGTACTTACCGGCGGCAACCCGCGCCTCCAGGTGTTGCACATCCAGTTGCGGGGCGGTGTAGCCAACATCGAAATTGAGTTCACTGCTGAGTTTTAGAGCCGGTTGGGTGGGGCCCCACCAAGCCGCCAGCACGGGCTGTGCTAACAATGCCTTGCCGTCGATGGCCAGTTTGCCGGCCGCTTCCAGCCGCCCGACAGCCGGTTGAATGCCGAGCACCAACTGCCCACGTAACAGTGAGGCGGCCGGCGTGCTCACCTGCAAAGATTCCAACGCGAGGGTGATTTTCGCCGGCGAGTAAGTCAGGCGCGGTGCAGCACTTATCGCTAGCTGCTGCGCTAGCACCGTGCCGCCGTGTTGAACGCTGAGGTCACGGATTTCCAACGGCACCCCGGCGCTGAGTACCAGCGCGCCGCCAGCCTCTTCCATCAGCCCAAAATTCGCGTGCGCCAGGCGCCCCTCTAACGCACCATCCGGGATCCACGGCGACAGCCAAGCCAAATTTAAATTTCTAAATTCGAGCCGCGCGAGCACGCCACGCGGGTTGCGCTGGGTGGGCGGAGCGGTACCCAGCGGCACCGTGAACGCCTGCTCGCTTTTGAGTTTGAATAATTCCGGCGCGCTGCCGTGCGCCAACTGCGCCAGCACGCTCTTGACGCGCAGCTCGCTGGGGCGGCTTTCCACGTCGGTTTCGAGGTGCGCCAGCAAACCCTGTGGGAGTGCGTATTGGGACACCAACGGGGCAATACCCGGCAAAGCGGTGATCGCGTCCAGGTCCAAATCCAACGTTAAATCTAGGCGGGCGGGGCTGTCCGGCGCGTGTTTCTGCCGCAGCCGCACCTGGCCGTTGAGGAGTCGGCGCGCATCCTGGCGCAGCTCTAAGGCTTTCAGGGAGACCACGAGCGAGCGCTGTGAGCGCAAAAATTTGGGCAGAACTTGCAAGGTCAAGCCGCTCACCAAAACGCTCTGCGCCCGCGACACCGTCACGGGACCCGCGATCAAGGGCGCCACCGGGTTGAGCACTAAACGCTGGTGCTTATCGGCCGCCACTTCAAAGCCCCCGTGCAGCGCGCCCTCGCCGAGCGTCACCTCGCCCAATAGCCCATTGAGCCACGGGAGCGGCAAACCGGCGACTTCAATCGCCCCCAGCGCGCGCGGCGTTGCCAACAAGACTTCGGGCTGCGCGGGGTCGAGGGTTAGCGGGCTGTTCGCCCGGATGGTGAGTACCGGCGGGCCAGCATCCGGCGCGACCGTGTGCTCAAAGCGGGTAACCACCACCCGCGTGGGTTGCCCCGCCAGCGTCACCGCGCTGTGGAAGTTCAAGCTCGCGGGCAGCGCTGGGTTGTTGCCCAGTACCCGCGCCAGTT
>CAIPNE010000134.1 GCA_903866355.1 uncultured Gammaproteobacteria bacterium | reverse complement strand
CGGCGAGATCGGGATCGTGTTCAGTGATGGCGTCAGAAATTCGCGCCTCGAGACTGCGGTCGACCAAGTTAAGAATATTGGCCGCGCATTTAAGCCCGCCCATGCCGGAATTCTGACCCTGAGCACCACCGCGCAGCTGAATTTCCAGCATATCGTTGAGCTCCTGCATCGCCGCCGGCTGCACGCCATCCATGGTCGCCACCCGCATCATGAGGTCGCCGCGGGTGTTTTCGGGCAGTGCGCCCAGCACCTGCGCGGCTTGATCGCTGTCCAGATAAGACAACACGATGGCAATAATTTGCGGATGTTCAAAGCGAATGAGTTCGACCACGCTGCGCACATCCATCCATTTCAGGGACTCCAAGCCTTTGGTCGATCCGCCGATGAGGATGCGGTCGATCATGCTCTTCGCTTTTTCCTCGCCCAGCGCATCGTTTAAAACCTTACGGATGTAGTCGTCGTTACCGATGCCCAATGAGGTCTGGCGCTGGATGTTCACGACAAATTCATCGACTGACGTTTTAACCATTTCGCGCGACACATTCTGGAGCGCGGCCATCGCCGTACCGATTTTTTGCACTTCGCGCGGTCCGAGAAATTTGATCACCTGAGCGGCCGCGGTCTCGCCGAGCGTCATCAGGAATATTGCCGCTTTCTCCACACCCGTCATCGCAACTTTTTCTTCAGCCATGGCTCAATCTCCTAACCATTCTTTGACGACTTGCGCCGCGATCCGCGGATCTTGCGCCACGATTTGTTTCACCTGCTCCAGATTGTCGTGCATGCTCGAGGGCATAGTGAGCGGCGTCACCTGCGGCCCCGCCAAGGCTGGCACGACACCGCCGCCGGGTGCGGCGAGGCCCAGCGGCGCACTGCTCGCGGCATCATCGGCGATGGCCGCAGCGACGGGCTTGGCCATCAGCGACTTCACCGCCGGACGCAGCAAACCAAAGAATAGAACCAGCACGAACAGGCCACCCGCAGCCTGCTTACCGACTTCCCACAGCCACGGCTGTTCCCACAATGGCTGGGCGGGCAGCGGTTCTGGCATCGGCGGCTCGACAAAAGCAGTCGTCGTCACACTCACGATGTCGCCCCGCGTGGCATCAAAGCCAATCGCGTCTTTGACCAACTGCGTCATGCGCTCCACGTCGACTTTCGGCGCCAAAACGGGCACCGGCGGCGGCTTGCTGCCATCCTGGGTTTTCGCCGCATCCGCACCCTCGGCCACTGGCGCCACGGGCGCTGGCGGCGGCAGTCGCAACACCACCGCGACCGAGAGGCGTCGGATGGTACCCAGCGAAGGTTTGGTGTGGCTGATAGTGCGATCGAGTTCGTAGTTGCGCGTGGTTTGGTTGCGCTTCGTGGAAGGCGTGGTGGCCTTGGTCTGATTAGCGTTCGCGTTTGCGGGGGCCGCACCGGGGGCCGCACCCGGCGCGGGGGGCACCGCCACTTCAGGTGCCGTCGCTTCACCGGGGGGCGCGTTCGACAGCGCGCCGGGCACGCCGCCCGAACCGCCACCCACCCGTTCTTCTTCCAGCGTGCGCTCGCTGCGCACCGAGGGCAGATCGGGGTTAAAGCTCTCGCGGGTTTCCTCGGACGTGGTGAAATCCAGGTCCGCCGTGACTTCAGCCCGCACCCCATCAGGCCCTACGAACGGCGTGAGGATGACTTCGATGCGATCCGCATAGGATCGCTCGAGCTTGCGGGAGTAATCGAATCGGCGCGAGGTTAGCACCATACCCTCGTCACTTTTTTCTTCTGTCAGCAAATTGCCGCGGCTATCGACCAGCGTCACCCGTGACGCCGGCAAATTGGGCACGCTGGCCGACACCAAATGAGTGATCGCGGAAACTTGCGCTGGTTCTAGGCCGCGTCCCCCAAAGAGATCCACGATCACCGACGCGCTGGGTTCGCGCTTAATCCGCGAAAACACCGATTCGGTGGGCAAAGCCAAATGCACCCGCGCGCCGCGCACATTGTCGATGCGCCCGATGGAGCGTGAGAGTTCGCCTTCCATCGCGTGCTGGTAGCGCGCTTTTTCCATGAACTGGCTGGTGCCAAAACCCTGCTCTTCGTTGAGCATTTCGAAGCCACGCGAAGTGCCCTTGGGCAAACCGGCGGCAGCCAATTGCAGGCGCGCGTCGTCGGCTTTACTCGCCTCGACCAACACCGCCCCAGAACCTGGTTCGATCCGGTAAGGCGTCTGGGAGCTTTTGAGTGCCTCCACGATTTGCGTCAGGTCACGGTCCGACAGGTCGGAGTACAGCATGGTGAAGTGCGGTGTGCGCGACCACATCACCACGTACACGCCCAACGCTACCGCGGCCGCGATACCCACCAAAACTCCCCCTTGGCGTAACAACGCCATGGGGGAGTTTTGTTGGACAAAAATCGTTGCTTCGGCCATTTGTTACCTCTTCACTCAGGGACTCGGAATGACGGCGACCACGCGTTGCGCGGTGCCATCAGATGGGCATGTTCATGATGTCTTGATAGGCGCTCACGAGCTTGTTACGCACTTGGGTCACGGCCTGAAAAGCCACGCTGGCCTTCTGCCCCGCCACCATCACCTGCGAGAGATCCACTTTGGGATCGCCCTTTTCAAATCTTTCCGACAACGACCGCGCGGTCTGTTGGCTGGCATTCACGCCGTCGAGCGCACTTTTAAGCACTTTGCCAAAATCCACGCCGCCGGCAGCAGGTGCCGCCGTGGGGCTGAGTTCGCCAATACCCTGCGCGCGGGCCGCCAAAGCGCGCATTTGTAACAACAAGCCACCGTGGTCAATCGTGTTCATAGCCGCACTCCTGATACCTGTTCATTGCCCCGGCACCTCGACACCTGATTCCCGCAGCTTGGCCAGCTTGTAGCGCAGTGTGCGGGGGCTGATGCCAAGTTTTTCGGCCACATATTTGCGGCTGCCATGACCTTCCTCCAACGCATCGAGGATCAAGCGTCGTTCGTGGTCGCGCAGCCCATCGCCTAAGGAATCCTGCGCCTCATCCAGCGTCGTAAACTCCTCCGTGGTAGACACCATCGGGAGGTGGTGAGCCATCACGCCGGGTTCGAAAAGCAGATCCTGTGCCTCAACGATCGCGCCGCTGTGGATGACCAAAGCGCGCTGCATGATGTTGTCGAGTTCTCGTACGTTGCCGGGCCAGCGCCAGGCGGTTAGCGCGGCAGCGGCACCCGCGCTCAGGTTGGGTGCCGGCATTTGACTCTGCGCCGCCGTCCGCGCCAACAGAAAGCGGGCTAGCGGTACGATGTCGGCGGGCCGTTCGCGCAGTGGTGGTACAACCAAGGGAAAAACATTCAGGCGGTAGTAAAGATCTTCGCGGAAGCGGCCAGCCCGCACTTCGCTGATCAGATCCCGGTTGGAGGTTGCCACTACCCGCACGTCCAGTTTGATGAGCTCTTGGCCGCCT
>CAIPNE010000133.1 GCA_903866355.1 uncultured Gammaproteobacteria bacterium | reverse complement strand
GGTTCCAGTCATGGACTTGAACAACTCGCTCGCCAACTGATGGGGCGTGCCCGGCCCTCCGCTGGCGTAACCCAATACGCCCGGTTTGGCCTTGGCGGCGTCGATAAGGTCCTTGACCGTCTTGTAGGGGGAGGTGGCGTTTACACCCAGTACGAAGGGCACCGAGCCCACGAGCGTGATCGGCTGAAAGTCCTTGATCGGGTCGTACGGCAGCTTGGCGAAAAAGCTGACGTTGGTGACATGCGTGTTGGTCGTCAGCAGCAATGTATGGCCGTCAGGCTTGGATCGAGCCACCAGCTCGGTTCCGATATTGCCACCTGCGCCGGTCCTGTTCTCTACCACTACGGGTTGCCCAAGCACCGGTTGCAGCCGCTCGGCAAGAAGACGCGCTAGAGCATCAGTTCCTCCCCCTGGTGGCTGCGGCACGATGACCCGAATGGCTTGCTGGGGCCATACGGTCTGTTGGGCGCGTGCCGGAGCAGGCCCCAGCCACAAACCTGACAGGGCGACAGTGGAAATAACAGAAATGATCGAGCGCAGAGTCATGGAGTTCTCCTGAAGGCGTGGTTCGAATTGGGCCAATTGCCGGTGGCGGTTTGCACTTGTGCACATGGATTAATAAGGATTCTAGTCATAAATCATTATGTAATCAACATTGATTATAATGGTTACAGTTGATTTTGATGGATAATGCTTCGGTTACGTTGCCAACGCTGAACAAACACGATGTCCCCTTCCCAGCGCCGCGCGAATCCCCGCCGAAAAGTCACGTCTGCAGCCGAAACCGCGACGGCTGCGGTGTCGGAAGATTTGCCAATATCTGCGGCCGACAGTCCAGATGACATGCTGGATGCAAAGAAAGCCGCTTCGCTGCTTGGAGTGAAGACGCAAACTTTGTATGCGTACGTGAGCCGTGGACTGATCCGCACCGCGATGCGCCATGGCGCGCAAGCCAGCCTTTACCACCGCGAGGACATTGAGTCATTGCGGCAGAACCGGCGCGGGGGATCGCCTGCCGCCGAATCGGCAGACCGAGCTCTGCGCTGGGGTGGAGGCACCCAGGTGGTTCAGACGGCCATCACTGTCATAGACGTCGCCGGGCCGCGCTACCGCGGCAAGCTGGCGGTGGAATTGGCAAAGACCCATCGCCCGTTCGAGGATTGCGTAGAACTGCTTTGGACGGGTGCGCTTCCACGGCATTCGCTGGTCTGGCAAGCCCCATTGCTGCCTTCATCCTTGGAACTGCTCGTGACCTCGTTCGCAGGTCTGGTGCAGCGGTGCACGACAAGGCAGTTGTTCGCACTGGTTGCTCAAGCCCAAGGCGCGTTCCACGGCCGCAATCCGGAAAACGCGATCGGCGCCCCGGCTTTGGCTGGAAGGCAGATGATTCAGGTCATGGCCGCCGCCCTGGGGCTGATCGGCGAACGGCCGCATTTCGACCTGGGCGGAGCGCCTGAATCAGTGGCGGCCTTGCTGGCTCGAAGCATGCGCCTGTCGCAGTCGCCGGAAGTGCGGCATTTGCTTGACTCCGCGTTGATCCTTAGTGCGGATCATGAGCTCGCCCCCTCGACTTACGCCGCGCGTGTTGCGGCTTCGGCTGGTGGGGATCTCTTTTCCTGCGTTGTCAGCGCACTGGGGACCTTCGAAGGGCCACTGACGGGATTCGCCTGCGACGAGTCCGAGAACCTCCTTCGGCAAGCGGATTCAGTGAAGTCATACGTTCAGTCGTTAGGAGAACTGGCGGAGCGCAAAGAGGGTGTTCCGGGTTACAACCATCCGCTGTACGACGGCATTGATCCTCGCGCCGCGCAACTGCTGACCCTGGCACAAGGCGTGGCGACACTGCCCCCCCGGGCGCGTTTTGTGCTGGACTGCATCGATGCAGCCAGGGCGAAGATGCAATTGGCGCCGAGTCTGGCAGTGGGCCTGGTCGCACTCGCGGCCGCGCTGGACATGCCCGCGCGTGCTCCTGGTGGCATCATGGCGGTGGGCCGCGCCGCTGGCTGGATCGCGCACATTTTCGAGCAGCGGTTGGCAGGTTTTCTGGTACGTCCACGCACAAAGTACATCGGGCTGATGGAGTAGGGAAGGTGGCGGCGCATGTTCGGCGCACTATTCGTTCAGAACTCGCCAACAGCTGGGACCCCACAAAAGATGCTTAGTCAAGCCGATCCATGTCACCGATCTCGCCAATGTCTTTGCTGAGTTATTCACTTCTATCTGGTTCTAGGCGATGCAATTTCATTTGAACGGCTTCCGGCCTGGCGATCCGCATATCGCAAAGGCTTCTTCCGGTGCCTCCACGCAGAACGCATCTGCGCCAGCGCAGGTCGACGTACTGATCGTTGGTTGTGCCCTACCGCGGCCACTCAAAGGGCACTATGGCCTGCGCGACCACGAGAAGGTGTTCAGTCCGGACCTGAAGGGCAAGCTGGACATATTCGATCTGCGCGGGATTGACCGCCTGCGCGGTGCTCTTGTCGTTGTCCGGCCGGATCAATATGTCGCTCATGTGTTGCCGCTGGGCGCCCATCAGGAGTTGGCGAGATTCTTCGCCCGCTGCATGTTGGAGCAGTGAAATGCGGTTCTTGCGAACGCCACCCCCTCAAACCCCATCAGAAAGCACCCGTATGTCCATCTCCGCTCCGGCCACCGAATTGGTGGACAAGCTCGTTTACGCGAACCGAATCCTGTATGAGCAGGGAATTGTTGATGGGCTGGGTCATGCCAGCGTTCGACACGACAACGCGCCTGATGTGTTTCTTCTCTCCTGTAACCGGGCGCCGGGCATGGTGCGCAGGCGAGATATCGTGTGTTACGACTACGATGGCAATGCGGTCTCGCAGACCACTGAACGCCCCTACCTGGAGCGCTTCATCCACGGCGAGATTTATCGCGCACGTCCGGATGTAGTTGCCGTGGTGCACAGCCACTCAGCCTCGGTCATTCCCTTCGCGATCACCCAGAATCCCTTGCGACCGGTCTTCCACATGGCGGGCTTTCTTGGTGAAGGATCTGCCCATTTCGAGATTCGCGAGGCCGGTGGAAATACCGACATGTTGATCCGCAGTTCGTATCTCGGCGCGGCGCTGGCCAAATGTTTGGGAGGCCATACCTGTGTACTCATGCGCGGCCACGGGTCCACGGTGGTCGGGACATCGCTGGAACAGGCAGTCTACCGGGCGATCTACGCGGAGACCAACGCAAAGCTTCAAATGGCGGGCCGGGCTTTGGGGGATGTCACGTTCCTGAATCGCGAAGAGGCGCAGTTGTCTTCTGATATGAATGACGGTCAGATTCCGCGTTCC
This sequence comes from uncultured Gammaproteobacteria bacterium, assembly GCA_903866355.1. GTDB lineage: Bacteria > Pseudomonadota > Gammaproteobacteria. The sequence continues at coordinate 900 of CAIPNE010000133.1, read as the reverse complement.
TGGAATCTGTGGGTGAAACGCCTCGGGAATGTCAATCTCGACGAGTAGCCCTTCGCGCAGCGAGAGAGTAAACGCGAACGGCCGACGTTCGGTTGCTGCGCCCGAAAGCATGTAGTCGATTGGCCCTTGCTCCTCCCATGTCAGCCCGATTGGCCGCTTTATCTGCAACTTCCGCAGCGTTGGCCCCGGCGGCGGTTGCGATCTTGATGGCCCGGCTGGTTGCGGTGGGCTTGTCATAGGTGTCCGTGCCGCTGCCATACTTGGAGCTGTTTTGTAGCAAGGGCAGTAGCGTCACCGTAAGTTGTTGATTTAATTGAGTGCTTCAGGCTTGCAAATCCGATCAGCCCGGTTCGACTCCGGGTCGCGCCTCCAAAAATACTCAGTTCGCCGTCGCCGTTGGTCTCACCCCAACCGCCTTGAAACCTTCGGCGGTTAGGGCGGCGCATGTCCAGCGTGGCGCATGGCTCGGCAGCGCGGTTGGCATGGGGCCCCTGTGATGACGACCCCGGGTACATTTCCCGTTGGCGGGACGAGCGGCAACGGCAGAATCGCGCTCGTTCGATCAGGGATTGCGCAGGCGTAACGCATAGTTACGGGCGCCGGCGTCGGTTCCCGACGAACTCGGCGGGCCTGTCGAGACTGGCGGCGACGAGATGCAGGTCTTCACCCCGGTGCCAGGGGCATGGGTATCCCGGTGGCCGGCGCTTGTATGCGGTTGTCCCGGAGGCGGGTCGACCGAAGCTGGGAATTTTCGGGTGTGGTGAGGTGGTCTGCAGTGAGACCACCTGGTGCCGGGGACGGGAATCGAACCCGTACGCTGCCTCTCAGCAAGCGGCGGATTTTCTTCACACCACGGCTTTCGCCGCCAGCCGTAGCTGTTCGTGCGCTGGACTATGCCTT
>CAIPNE010000132.1 GCA_903866355.1 uncultured Gammaproteobacteria bacterium | reverse complement strand
TGTCCCGTGGTGGCCGTCCCTTACGGTGGCCGTCCCTTACGGTGGGTGTCCCTTACGGTGTGGCTCCCGGTGGGTGTCCCGTGGTGGCTCGGTTGCGTCTGGTGGCTCGAGGTGGGTGTCCTGTTCTGTGCTCTAGGTGGGTGTCCCGTTGTGTCGTCCCGTTGTGTCGTCCCGTTGTGTCGCGAGGTGGGTGTCCCGTTGTGCGTTGGTGGGTGTCCCGTGGTGGCTCTCGTTGGTGGGTGTCCCGTGGTGGCTCTGCCGTGGTGGCTCTTGATATGGCGCGCGGCGCCGTCTTCGATCTGATAGTAGAGGCGGCGGCAATCCGCTAGGCGTGGGTCACGGTGCGTGCACCAGACCCGCAATTTCACACAGCCGCAGGGCTAAATCTTCCACCGCCAAATGGTGCTGCACACCGCGCGGATGCGCGCCCTCGGTGCGCCAAAGGCAGTAATGGGTACGCCCCTCCGGGCTGCCCAACTCGGCATAGACCTGGGGCATGATCGGCACGTGGTCACCGTACCAGCACAAACACCCGGGGCGCGTGGCAGCGGCCAATTGCCCGCGCAACTCACCCAGCATGCGGTCGGCGTTGCGCAGATGCCGCAGATACACCGAGAGTTCCGCACAAGCCGGCGGTGGTGGGCTGGTGTACAAAGCGGGCAGCTCGTCCGGTTGCACCCGCTCAAGATGGAGCGGGCCGTGGTTTTCCATCGTAATGGCAAAAATAAACAAGGGCTGGGAGTGATCTTGCGCCAGCAGCGGGGCGATTTTTTCCGCGAGTGCCAGGTCCCCCACGTAGGGCCCGGCGCGGTCTTGGTCCGAGAACGCGCGAATATCAATAAATGAATCAAACCCTAACTGCGGAAAAAGCTCCTCGCGCGCATAGAAACTCCCCCAGTACGGATGGAGGCACACCGTGCGGTAACCCGCGTTTTTCAGTGTGCTGACCAGCTGCGGCAAACCCTGCCACGCCAACCGCTGATAGGGTTGAAACTGATGCACGCCTTGGGCGGCCGCGCTAAGCCCCCAAAGAAACGCAAACTCCGTGCGCACGGTGTTGGCGCCCCACGCCGGCACCTGCAGCCGGCCATAGCTCAGGGCATCGGCACAGGCGGCGTCGAACTCCGCCAATAGCTCGGGGCGAATGCCGCCCGCCAGTTCTCGCACATCAAAAAACGATTCGCTCTGCACCACCAACAAATGTGGTTGCGCCGCTGGGGCCAAGGTACTGCCCGCCAGCCCGGCCAACGGTGCGGCCACCACAGTGGGTTGGCGCGCGGCGCGGGCGTAATGCCACAAATAAGACAGCAAGCCCAGATGAGCGAGGTCTTCGGCGGCGACATAGCGATGCGCGCGCGGCGCGCGGCGCCCCAGCCACACCAAGCCACCCGCCAACAGAAACAGCCCGCCAGCGCCATAGAACAGGCTCAGCGGCGCATACCGAGCCACCAACCAAGGCTCCAAACGCACGCACAACGCCAGCCCCGACAGCACCGCCACAGCGGCCAACACGGTAGGAAAATTTACCCGAAGAAATGGCAGATACAGCCGAGGATGCCGCAGGGCATCGGTAAAATATTCGAAATCGTGGACCGTGAAAGGCTCGCGCAGCGAGGCATATTTGGCGTTGCTCACCACGATCACCGCCAGCAACCCAATCAGCGCTATCACCAGCGCCAGCCACGGCCGGCCCAACAGCAGCAGCAGCCCGCCTTGAAAGGTCAACCACAAGCCGGTGTGCAGCGCGAGCGTAGCGGGCGGGCGTCGCCAGGGCAGCACCATTCCCGGTGCCAACAATCGCTCTAGCCCCAAGGCCAGCACCACCCCCAGCAACAGCGGCGGCCACACGGCGTGCAGGAGTGTCTCAGGGGCCATAGCGCAGCAGCCGCAGGATTCGCCCGGACACCGCGGCCGGCAACACCGCCAGCCACCAACACCCAAACGCCAACAACCACGGAAACGTAATGCGCGCGCGATTGGCCGCCAGCCCGCGCCGAATAACCCGCGCCGCCCGCGCTGCCGACCACACGAAGGGCTTGGGCCCCGGCATCGCGCGACACATCGCCGAGTCCACATAGCCCGGCATGACCACATTGACCCAGATCCCCAGCGGGGCAAGACCGCCACGCAAGGCCTCGCCATAAGCCTTGAGCGCGGCCTTGCTCGCGCTATAGGCGGGCGTCAACGGCAAGCCGTGATAGGCGGCCAGCGAACTCAGCAGCGCAATCTGCCCGCCGCCCCGGTACCGCATGCCGGGCAGCACCGCTTCCACGCTCGCCATGGCCGCCACCACGTTGATCTCCAACAGTCGTTCCACGTCTACCCAACGCTCGCTCTCACCCGCGGGCCCAATGCTGTTATTGACACCGGCGCAGATGATCAGGAGTTCGGGTTCTTCGCGGCGGGCGACCTGGCGCATCCATTGGTGGTAGGGCACGCGCGTCGTGGCGTCGACGGTATGACTGACCACCCGCGCGCCCATGGCGCGACACGCCTCCGCCAGCGCCCACAACACTTCGGCGTTACGTCCCTGCAAAATCAGCGTCACACCGGGCGCGGCGTATTCACGGGCTAACGCGCTGCCCAACCCACCAGTGGCACCGGTGATGAGCACGCAGCGCGGCGCGGTGGTGCTCATGGGGCGTCGAGGGGCGGCGTGCTGGCCAGCAGTTCGTCTAGCCGGGTGCGCTCACGCAGCAGCGCGGGCAGTAATTGCGCCACGGCCAGCGCAATGGCGGGCGCGGTATAAAAGCCACCGTTGATCTGGGTGGCATACATCACGGTGCGCCGAAAATTGTCGAACAGCGTCGCCTCTGGCGGCTCCCCACCACCCCAAAAATCATCCAATGAACCTTGGAACGTAAGCCCCGGCAGATGGTAGATGGCCGCGGCGAGCGCCAGTGTTGGGCGCGCCAGCTCCAGCGCCAAACTCCCCACCGTGCTGTTGACCGTCACCACCCCGCGCGCACCCATCACCAAGGGCAGCAGATCACCGGTCTCCAGATACACCACGCGGCCAACCAAATCGTACTGGCGCAGCAGCCTCTGCAGCTGGCGCTCGTGGCCCTGCCAGCTGTAATCCAACGGATGATTTTTAACCACCAGCAGCGTGTTCGAAGGCGCGTGACGCGCGAAAGATTTCAGCACCAAGTCGAGTAGCTCGTGCATGTCCGTGAACGGCGAATGATCCCTAATTTGGGCGTCGCCGTTTAACTGCAACGGTAGAAAAAAATAGGGCTGCGAGCCCGTCAGACAACGCGCGGCGCGTTGGGCATCCGCCGCGTGGCGTGCGCGCAGCCGCACGTAGCGCCGCAGATAGCCCGCATATTCCAGCGGCGCGCTGAGTTCGGCGTGCGTGCGATAGCGCGGGAACACGAGCGGGTTGAGCAAGCCGGCCACATGGTAGGCCACGTCGTGGAGCGCGCGGGTGGCGAAGGGTTGGTGAAAGGTCTGCGGCGCGG
>CAIPNE010000131.1 GCA_903866355.1 uncultured Gammaproteobacteria bacterium | reverse complement strand
TAATTTTTGCGCGTGCGGCAAGGGCTGGGTGGGCGAATGCGCCACCAGCAGAAACGGCACTAAAAACGTCGTGTGGCAGGTGGCGTTGGGCAACGCTCGTCCCACGGCTGCGCTCAGTTCTGGGCGGGTGAAGGCGGCTTCTAGCGAAGCCCGGTATAGGGCGCTGAAAGCGTCCGGGGTGGCCGGGGCGTTGAGCTGGAGAAAAAACTTGATCGACTCGGCGCACTTTAGGCGGCAAAAGTCCTCAATGTAGAGCGCCGCATGGGGTCCGCTCACCCGCGCAATGGTCTGCAGCGTGCGCGCCAGTGCCGCCACATCCGGCAGGTCGTGCAGCGCCATCGTGCAGATGACCGCCGCAACGCTGCCGTTCGGTACGCTGTCTAGGGTGGTGATGTCATCTTGCCGCCAAGCCACATTGCCCAGCCCCAAGCGCTCGGCGTCGGCCGCCGCCTGCGCCAGCAGGCAGGCGCTACGGTCTACCCCGGTAAAACGAATGGCTGGGTTGAGTGCCGCCACCTGTAGCAACTGCACGCCACTGCCGCAGCCCAAATCCCAACAGTGCGTGCGCCCTTGTAGCACTTGGCAGATTCTGGCGCTGTGATACAGATAGCCAGCGGCCGTGCGGCCGTCTATTTGTCCGCCTTCGCGCATGGCGGCCAGCACGCGGGTGTCGCCCAGCAAGGTGGAGGGCGGTAGTTGGCGCGGTTGAACCTGGCGCGCGAGCAGCTCGCGCGCAAACATTTTGGCCATGGCGGCGCTAGACATCCAGCCGCCCTAGATATTCTGACGCAGGGCGTCCACCACCGGCACCCGCGCCGCCCCGCGTGCCGCCAAGAACGATGACAGCACGCTAGCCCCCAAGCCAATGAGGAAAGATTGCGTTAACACCAAAGGCACCAAGCGGATATAAGCGGTATAGCCGGCGTTGGAGTTGGGTGGTGGCGGCATGGGAATGCCCACGGCGGAAATGCCTAAGGCCAAGGCCACGCCCAGCCCTAAGCCCAGGGTGGCGCCGATCAAACCCAACAGCGAATTTTCTATAATAATGAGCCAGGCAATATCCCGGCTGGTTTTGCCCAGCGCTTTGAGAGTGCCAAATTCCCCCACCCGCTCGTAGGCCGACATATTCACGCTGTTGGCCACACTCAGTAGCACCACCAGCAAGATAATGAATTGCAACACCCCGAACTGGCTTTCGTAGAGGTCTACCGTTTTGGCGTAGAAATCATCTAGCTCAATCCATGTGCGCACGTCCATGGCGTCGGCTGCCAACACGCGACGAACGTCCGTGGCGCTGGTCTGCGTGGTCAGGGTGTCGGCCAGCGACACCACAATGGTGTGCACCCCGCTGACGTTCACTAATTCTTGCGCGGCGGGCAGGGCCACGCGCACCGCGCGGGCGTCAAAATCTTTAGAGAACGTCCGAAACACCCCCACTATTTCGAACTCCAGCGTGTTGAGCGCGCCATCTGGTGTGTTGGCCATCACGGTGACAAACGTCCCCACCTGCAGATTGAGGGATTTCGCCACGCCCTCACCGAGCAAAATCCCGTAGGCGTCTTTATCGGTGAGCGTGCGCCCTTCGATGAGGGTGAGATAGCTGCCGAGCTTCGCTTCTTTGGCCGGCTCCACGCCCTCACCCACAATGGGGAGGTCGGTTTTGGTGTTGTTGATCAGGCCAAAGAAGTTCAGCCGCACGAGGGTGTCGGTAACGCCGGGCACCGCCGCAATTTTGGCTTGAAGTTTTTCGGGCGCGGCGATCAGGTGGCCGTAGGGTTCGCGCGCAGCGTTGGCGGCGTAGCCCTGCGCGTTGACTTGCAGATGTCCCAGCTGCGAATGAATGGTCGCCTCGCGCAGCTGGATATAAATATCCTCCACAAAGCCACCCGACAAAATCAGCCCCACCACGCCAAACACGATGGAGGCTAGCGTCATGCCGGTGCGGGCTTTCTGGCGGGCCAGATTCAGCAAAGCAAATTTGAGGTTCATGAATGCCATGGGGTACTCGCTAGCGCGCGCGCCGCAGCGCATCGACGATTTCTAAACGCGAGGCTTTCCACGCCGGATACAGGCTGGCCAGCACCGCGGAAATCACCGCCACCAGAAAACCATTGATCACCAGTGTCCAGGTCACCAGAATGCTGGCCGTAAAGCCGGCATCCATGCCTGGCGCTGGCGGCATGGGAATGCCCACGGCCGAAATGAGTTGCGCCAACACATAGCCCAGCGCAGCACCGCCTAGCCCCCCGATTAAACCAATCACCAAGCCTTCGCTGACAAACAGGCGCATCACGCTACGACGGCGAAAACCCACGGCCATCAGGGTGCCAATTTCGCTGGTGCGCTCCATGACGCTCATGGCCAGCGTGTTGGAAATACTCATAATAATAATGACGGCGATGATGGTGCGTACAAAGTTCATCTGCTGGGAAAACAACGCCACCACCGCTTTATAAAAATCGGCAAGGTCTAGCCACGGCACAATTTGCAGTCCGCTGGCGGTCGGCGGGAGCAGCGCGCGCAGGGTGGCCACCATGGCGTCGGTGTGGGGGGTTTCGTCTAACAGCACAATAAACTGATGCACGCCGTCGGCTTTGGCCAACTGGCGGGCAAGCGCAATGGGCGCGCGCAGGGCCACTTCGTCGAAGGCCTGCACGGCGGTGTGGAAGACCCCGCGCACTTGGGCGTCTACGGCCGATACCCCGCCGCCGTCCACGGTGGTAAGCAGCACCACGTTATCGCCGGCCTTCGCGCCCAAGCTCGCGGCCAAGCCTTTGCCGAGGATCACCCCGTTGGGGGCCGCGCTGCTGAGGGTTTCCCCGGCGTGGACGATGAGTTCTTTAGAGACCTCGGTTTCGGTTTCTGGCGCCACCCCTTCGCCCATAAAGCTGACGGTGGTTTCGCCTTTAGAAATAAGGCCAGAAAACGCCAGCCGCGGCGTGACGGCTTTGACGTGGGGCAGGGCGCGCAGCTGGGCTAGGGGTACGGTGTTGTCGGCCATTAAATACTGATACGGATCGGCAACCCCATTCTCGTAGTAGCCACGTTTCACAATTTGCACATGCCCGAGGCGTGAATGGATAGTGCTTTCGCGCTCCGCCCACTGCATCCATTCGGCAAAGCCACCGGCCAACACCAGCGCCATGACGCCGCAGCTAATGGCGGCTACGCCCAGCGCGGTGCGGCGGCGATGGCGGGCCAAATTACGCAGCGCTAAAGAAAATGTTTGGCCCAGCAGCGCCCGCGCTATCGCCGCCCCGCGCGGCTCGCCCGGCGCGCTAGTGGTGGTGGGGTTAGCGCTGCCAAGTGCTGCCGTGCTGAGATCTTCCGCGTGCGGGGCCGTCGCCGGCACGTCGGGCTGGGCCGGGCTGAGTGGCATTTCGGGGGTGTCGCGCAGCCGCGCCAGCGCATTGAACACCGTGCGGCATTGGGTACAGCGCAGCATGCCCATTGTCGTGCGGAGGGTTTCCGCGCTGAGCTGGCATACGGTGTTGCAGTCAGGGCATTGGGTAATCATTAAAAGGCCAGCGCTGTGGGTGGGAGCAGCGTAGCACCGGTGCCGCAGCGCCTAAATAGGTGCGCGCCGGTGCGGGCAAAAAAAACCCCGCCGTAGCGGGGTTTCTCTTAAAGAGGCGAGAAAAAAACGCGTGAGCGCTAAGGCTCAGGCTTTGCGGCGACGCGCAGCGCCCATGCCCAGCATGCC
>CAIPNE010000130.1 GCA_903866355.1 uncultured Gammaproteobacteria bacterium | reverse complement strand
GGCGAGGTACCGTTGTCCGGCGACTTCGGCGATGCCTATTCACTGGCGCTGCTCGCCCAAGCCGCGCAGGCTGCTGGCGTGTCGCTCGCCCTGCCGCAGTACAACGGCGCGCCCACCACCGGGGCCAACGCCGTCTCCGCGGCGCGCAACGGCCTCACTTTTAGCGACGGATTGACGCTCGACGACCCCGACGTGCCCTATGTGGCGTTTTTAACGGATGGCCTTTTAGACTTTGGCCCGGGGGTGCTTAGCATCAATCCCAGCCGGCAGGACTTTTTAGCCCAGTTCAGCTCTTATACGCCGGGTGCAACCGTGCACATCGAAAACGTTTTGCCCAGCACGCTGGATGGTACAGGGCCTTATTTCGTTAACGACCTTAATTTTCAGTTACTGCCGGGCACCACCTTGCTCGCCGGTGGCACGCTGACGCCGACTGGCATCGGCCTGCCTCACCCAGGGCCGGTGCTCATTGGGCAAAATGGCGCGCTGAATATTGGTCACCAAAACGCGTTTTTTGTGGCCAATGGCGCCATCACCGGGGCGGGTAATGTGATATCGACGGGCTTCGTGGCTGTCGGCGGCACACCGGTACCACCATCGCCCGTACCGCCTGCACCTACGCCATCCACACCAGACTCCCTTAGCAGCGGTACGGTTGCCGGTGCGGTATTAGCCGATGCCGCTAATGGCGATCTGATGCTGGCAAGCGTGTTGGAGGACGACAGTGTGTTGGATGATGACGAAGAAGATGAGAACGATCCCGGCAACCTAGAGGATGCCGCCAGCGACAACCAATCCGAGAGCGGGCTTGGCGGCAAGTCCAACACCGGCCAGATGTGCGAATAGGGAGAGGATCATGGCAATACGCAAGACCCGACAACACCCAGCTTGGGCGGCTGGCCTGTTCTTGGCGCTGGGCGCGGGACTAGCGGCGCAACCGGCTTTCGCGGCGCCCGCTGTCTATGGCCCCATCACCCAAGGTGACACCGTGTGGTCGGTGGTCCAGAAGATGGGTGGCGGTAACGTACAGCAACGCATGCAGGCGCTGTTTAAGGCGAATCCCACGGCTTTCGTCAACGGGGATATCAACCGGCTAAAAGTGGGTGTGGTGCTCAATCTTGAAGCCGCATCAGCTACGCCCGGTGCACCGGTAGCAGCGCCGCCGCCGGCAAAATTAGCGCAGGCAGCTGCCCCTAAGGCAGCAGTGCCTAGCGTGGTTTCAACCCCGGCCGCCGCGCCCACAGCGCGCCCCGCGGCGCCCGCGCCTAAGGCTGTGACGCCCGCCCCAGTGGCCGTCGCGCCTGCCGCAGCAACAGCGAGTGCGGCCGCAGTTGCGCCCCCCGTGCCACCGGCCGGCGCCCCGGCCGGTGAGGTCATTAAGCTGGTGGGCCGCGCGTCTGCGGCGAATGACGAGGGCGATATTCGGGCGTTACAGCAGGGTAACCCGGTCAATTCGGGAGAAACTGTGGTCACGGCGCCCGCGAGTTTTGTCCGTCTGAAGCTCAGTGATGGCGGTTACATCGTGTTGCGGCCCAGCACACGTTTCCAAATTTCTGACTACCGCTATACAGAAAGCCCGACGGATAGCCGCAGTGTGTTCAACCTGCTCAAAGGTGGTTTCCGGGCGGTCACCGGGGCGATTGGCAAGCGCAACCACAGTGCTGTGACTTATAAAACAGCGGTCGCGACCATCG
>CAIPNE010000129.1 GCA_903866355.1 uncultured Gammaproteobacteria bacterium | reverse complement strand
CAAAACCGAGCACCGTTTCGTAAAAATGTCGCGAGGCCTCAAGGTCTTTGGCATACACAAAGTAATGATCGATGGTAGACAGCGGCATGGCAGATTTCCCGCAAGTTTTAGTGTCCCTAGGGTGCGGGCAATGCGCACGCCGCGCAAGCCGGCTGGCGGGGTGAACCTCGGGGAAAAGACACGCGGCAAGCGCCGCGATGCAGGCACTCGCCAGCCGCTATGGCCCTGAAGCGTGCGTGCCGCAAGCGTTAGCAAAGGCGGACTTCACGCGCGTGAAGCAGCCCCACACCACCAGCAGAGGACCCGCAACTTGCGGACGCCTCAGCGGACGCCTCAAACGGTGGTTGGCAAGGCTGTCGAAAAAAGTCGGAAAAAATTCTGGCTCGTGGCGGCTGCCAGTGTGGCGAGGTCTTCGCCGCGGAGTTGGGCGAGAAATTCTGCGGTATGCCGGACATATGCGGGCTCGTTGGGCCGGCCGCGCTTGGGCACCGGGGCCAGCCACGGTGCGTCGGTTTCTACCAGCAGACGGTCCAGCGGCACTTGGCGTGCAACCGCCTGCAGGGCCGTGGCGGTTTTAAACGTCACGATGCCTGAAAAAGAGATATAAAAGCCCAAAGCCAGCGCGGCTTCGGCGGTCGGCCAATCTTCGACGAAACAGTGCATCACCCCACCCACACGCTCCGCGCCTTCCTCCTGGAGCACCCGAATGGTGTCGGCCGCCGCCTCGCGAGTATGGACGATGAGGGGTTTGCCGCAGTGAATGGCAGCCTGGATATGGGTTCTGAAGCGCGAGAGTTGCCAGTTAAGGTCACCGGTTTGGCGGAAGTAATCCAGACCCGTTTCGCCAATCGCGACGATGCGTGAATCTGCCGCCAACGCCAACAGTTGCGCGACCGTGGGTTCCATTTCACCTAAATCGCTGTTGGGATGCACGCCAACCGAGCCAAAGACATGGGGATAAGCGTGGGCTAATCGCCGCACCTCTGGGAAAGTTTCTAAATCGACCGCCACGCACAGCATGTGGCTAACGCCACTGTCGGCCGCCGCGCTGAGTACGTCCTCTAAGGCGCGTTCCAGTAGTGGCAGGTGGCAGTGGGAATCGATCAACGCCGGGAGATCAGTATTCATCAGGAAGATTCCGGCAGGTAGGGCATGGGCACTTTACATGGTGTGGGTCTGGCGTTCTGATTTGAGCGCTCCAGCCAGTTGATTTTCGATTTTATTGCGGGTGGCGCCATTGTCGAGCTCACTAAATTGGACGCCAATCCCCGCCGAACGCCCGCCTTGAGCGCCACTCGGCGTGATCCACACCACGCGCCCGGCCACCGGCAATTTTTCCTTGCTGTCCGTGAGCGTTAACAGCATGAAGACTTCATCCCCGAGCCGGTAGGTGCGGCCGGTTGGGATAAACAGACCGCCGTTCTTCACGAACGGCATATACGCCGCATACAGCGAGCTTTTATCCCGAATGGTGAGCGACAGAATGCCTTGACGAGTGGTCTGTCCGTTGAGTGACAAAGCGATACTCCTGCCTAATGAGAGGGGCCGGAGCCGCGCTAGTGCCGCGGCGAGCCCTACTTATTTACTGTCCTGTTGCGCGCCAGTCGAACCAGACTGATTCGGCCAAATCCAAATCCCGAGCGCTGGCAGAACTGAGCTTCAATTGTTTGACGTCCAAAGCTCTCTGCACGAATTCGGCAATGCGTCGAGAGTCTAGTTCATTCGCCATCCGTTGTAAGTCCGCGCTAACGGTACGGCCTGCTTCGGCCAGCGGCAACGGCAGCCAATTCTTTAACAAAAATAATTCGTGGCACAGCCTTAGGAGCTGATCGATTAAGAGCAATACCGGCATTTTGCTGCACTGCGCGGCCGCACTGAGAGGATGAAGGGTACCCGCAGCGACCCCGGCCAAAGCGTCAGGTAGCCTATCGATGGCGCTAGCCAGCGTCGGATCGACAAATTCCAACGCCCGTAAGGGGCTACCCCCCGCGCGTGCAAGCGCTTCAGCGTTGTCTGCAGGGTGCCCGCCTTGTTGGTCCAACCAGGTCAGGATGTTATGAACCGAACCACGATCAATAACGTGCTGCTGACAACGGCTGCGAACCGTCGCTGGCAGCCGCTCCGCACGTGCGGCGGTTAGGACGATCAAAGCGCCTGCCGGCGGCTCTTCGAGAATTTTTAACAGCGCGTTAGCGGCGGCACGGTTCAAGGCGTCCGCGGGTTCGAGCACGGCGATCTTGGTGGTGCCGTAGTGCGGCCGCAGCGCGAAATAACCACCCAACTCGCGCACCTGATCGATGAGAATGGCTTTGCCGGGCTCCGCCGGCACCAATCGGAGTAAATCTGGATGTGAACCCGCCGCCAGCAGCGCACAGCCGCGGCACGTGCCGCACGCCTCGCCGGGCGTCGCAGGGTTATCGCACAACAGGGACGCCACCAACGCGCTCACCAATTGGCTTTTTCCAAAGCCCGCACGGCCTCGTAGCAAAATGGCGTGCGCGAGTTGCCCTTTTCGGCGGCTTTCCTGTAATTGTCGCCAAGCAGGTTGCAGCCAGGGTAACAGCGTGCTCACGTGAATTCTCGCGCCAGCACCTGCCGGAGACAGATCTGTACTTGCTCCAACGCGGGCGCGGCATCGATGATCCGAAAACGGCCTGGTTGCGCCTGCGCTAAGTCGAGATAAGCCCGGCGAACGCGTTCGAAAAACTCCGCCCGCTCGCTTTCAAAACGGTCGGCCTGCGCACGTGCCCGCGCCCGCCCGAGAGCCAAAGTGACCGGTGCAT
>CAIPNE010000128.1 GCA_903866355.1 uncultured Gammaproteobacteria bacterium | reverse complement strand
TGGATTGGTCTGCTCAAGATCATCTGGATTGACATCATTCTGTCGGGCGACAACGTTGTTGTTATCGCTCTTGCAGCGCGCTCTTTGCCACCAGATCAGCAAAAAAAGGCGGTGCTGTTGGGTTCTGGCGCCGCGGTGCTGTTGCGAATTGTGCTCACGGTCGCGGCCGTGAAGCTGCTGGCGAAGCCGTACTTGCAACTTGTTGGGGGCGCCTTGTTGTTGTGGATAGGCGTGCAATTGCTCAGCGACAACGAAGGCGGGGAGGGTGAGGATCAGGCGCGGGGTTCACTGATGGCGGCCGTGCGCACCATTTTAATTGCCGACGTGGTCATGAGCTTGGACAACGTGGTCGCGGTGGCGGCCGCCTCCAAAGGCAGCACAGCACTGCTGGTGCTCGGCTTGGCCATCAGCATCCCAATGGTGGTATTTGGCAGCACCTTAATGATCCGCCTTATGCAGCGCTATCCGGCCATAGGCACGCTCGGAGCGGCACTCATTGGCTGGGTAGCCGGCGAAACCATCGCGAGCGACGCCGTGTTACACGCATGGGTGGTGAGTCAACCCATCCTACACATCTTGGCCCCCGTGCTGGGAGCCGCTTTGGTGTTGGGCTTAGGGCGTTGGCTGCGACGCCGTCGCGCCGCACTCCCGGGGTAGCGGCGAGCCTAGAATAGGCCACGCTAGTAGGTCCAGCATGACCCGTAGTGGTCAACTGCGGCGCGGCTGTTCGGGCGCCGGCGCTCGCCTATTGCCATAGGGGGACGCTCGTCATCTATCCGGGTTATCCTCCACCTATTCGATTTGTTCGCGTCCCGAGACCACCATGTACGTCAATCTGCGATTATTTTTTCGGGCCGAATTCCTCACGTTTTTCAAGCTACCGTTTAGTGCACGTCGCTGGACTTACGTGATCGGCTTTTCGCTGCTGTATTGGGTGATGTGGCTGGTGGTGGCGTTTGGACGGCTGCTGGACCACGTTTTTTTCCCGGGTTTTCGCCGACAAGCGCTAGATCAGCCGGTGTTTATCATTGCCCCGCCTCGCAGCGGGACTACCCTCACCCAGAAATTGATGGCGCTGGACGAGGAACGCTTCGTCCACGCCAAACTCTATCAAACCATTTTCCCCTCGGTGTGCTACCAACGCTGTTTCGACGGCCTTGCGTGGCTGGATCGCCACACGGGCCAGCCGCTAACTAAATTGGTGGAATGGGCGGAAAAACGTTTCTTTGGCGGCTGGGACGACATGCATAAGCTGCGTTTCGACCAACCCGAAGAGGACGACGGGTTTTTCGTTTACACGTTTGTCACGGAAGCCATTTATCTTTTGTTTCCGCACGTGGACGCGTTGTGGGAGGCGGGTTTCCCGGACGCCCTAGACGCTACCCATCGCGGCAAACTCATGCGCTATTACCGGAGCTGCCTACAGCGTCAGCTCCACGCTAACGGCCCCCATAAAACGGTGCTCTCCAAGGCCACCCAATCTTCGGGCGCGGTGGAGTCGCTGCTGGCGGCATTCCCGGACGCCAAGTTCATCACCATCATTCGGCACCCGTATGAGTCCCTACCCTCGCATGTCAGTGTGTTCTACCCCGTGTGGCACGCGCATTCTCCTGAAATCACCAAAGACGGGCCGGTGTCGAAGTCTTACGCGCGGCTTGCCGTGAAATGGTTTCAGCACTTGTTTGAATTTCGCCTCAAGGTAAAACCCGCGCAGTACTACTGCATTGATTATCGCGATCGGACGCGTGATCCAAAAGCCACGCTCGAG
>CAIPNE010000127.1 GCA_903866355.1 uncultured Gammaproteobacteria bacterium | reverse complement strand
GTTACGACATCCGTGCCAGCGGCGTCACGCTCGATCGCTTTTGTGGCTCGGGGATTACCGCCGTTAATCTGGCGGCAGCCTGTATTTTGTCGGGCACTGAAGATCTGGTGATCGCCGGCGGCACCGAGATGATGTCCAGCTACGCGGCTGGGGCCGCCAGAGCCTCGCCGTTTCTCGATAGCGACAACCTCCGTCTGCGCGAGATTCATCCGCAGCCGCACCAAGGCGTGTGTGCCGATGCCATCGCCACGCTAGAGGGCATTTCCCGCGAAGTGCTGGACCAACTGGGCGTGCTGAGCCAAAGCCGCGCGGGTGTCGCCATCGCCGAAGGGCGCTTCGACAAAAGCCTGGTGCCCGTCTATCACGAGGATGGCACCCTGGCACTGGCGCGCGACGAACTGCCGCGCCCCGCGACCCTGTTAAGCGATCTGGCGGGGCTTAAACCCGCGTTTGGCGCGTTAGCCGATCATCCATTGGACGCTGCGGGCACCACTTTTCGCGAGCTGATTCGTCGCCACTACCCCGATCTCGCCATTAACCACGTCCACCATGCCGGCAATTCCTCCGGGGTGGCCGACGGCGCGGCCGCGCTGTTGCTCGCCGCACCCGATTTTGCCCGTGCCCACGGGCTTAAACCACGTGCCCGTGTCATCGCACTCGCCAATATGGGCGACTCTCCCACCCTGATGCTCAACGCCCCCGTACCCGCCACGCTGAAGGTGTTGCGCCGGGCCAAACTGAGCCTCGGGGATATCGACCTGTTTGAGATCAACGAAGCGTTTGCGATCGTCGCGGAGAAATACATGCGCGACTTAAATCTGGACCGCGCCAAAGTGAACGTCAACGGTGGTGCGATTGCACTCGGCCACCCCATTGGCGCCACCGGTGCGATGCTCATTGGCACGCTGCTCGATGAACTAGAACGGCAAGACCTGCAGTTTGGGCTGGTGACGATGTGCGCCGCCGGCGGCATGGCCCCGGCGATTATTATCGAGCGCATTTAAAGCCACAGCGCGGGCGACAGAGGGCCGTGTGCCGGCCCTCTGCGCCAGACTCAAGGGCGCGGCAGCGTGCCCTTGTCCCCGCAGCACGCTGGGCCGATCACGTGGCCGGTTTGGGGGGCTAGGGCTAACCGCCCGGCTAGGGCTAACCGCCCGGCTAGGGCGTGACCGCCGTGCGGCGCACCGAAGAGCTCTCCGGACAGCTGCTCAGCGGTCGGTTAACGGCCAATCAACGGGTAGGGTTGATGAGATATTTGTTGCCGGTGGTGCGCGCGGCGTAGGCGGCAATGACGTCCAACTGCAACGCCTCGTGCAGCGCTATCTCATGCGAATAATGGCTGACAAAAGTGGTCTTAATCTCAGCCGCAACGCGGGCCTTGAGCGCACGCGTGGCCTCGGCACCTATGCGGTGCAGAAACGGAAACAACAACCACCCACCCACGCCCCACGCCATGCCAAAAGTACGGTTGATTTCCAAGGGACTAGGGTCTAGGCCACCGTACAAGTAGACCTGCTTATGCGTGGTCGACCCATAGCGGCTATAAGTCTGCGCCGTGCGGTTCAACGCAGCCTCCATGCCCGCCAATATCTGCCCGGCGAGTTTACCGCCGCCGGTCGCGTCAAAAGCTAACGTCGCACCGGTGAGCGCCAAGGCGTTGGTGAGGTCGACCGTAAACGAGGGGACGCTCATATCGCAAATATGGGTGGCCCCTAAGCCGCGCAACAAAGCGACTTGCGCTGGCGAACGCACGATGTTCACCAGCGGCACGGCGTCCTGCAAACAAATACGATTGAGCATCTGCCCCAAATTGGAGGCGGCCGCTGTGTGTACCAGCGCCGTGTGACCTTCACGGCGCATGGTCTCTACCATGCCGAGAGCCGTCAGCGGGTTGACGAAACACGACGCGCCCTCGGCGGGTGTGGTCTGCTCCGGCAAAACCAGACACTGGTCGAGTGGCACACACCGATATTGGGCGTACATGCCCCCACCGATGGCGGCCACTGTACGACCCAACAAAGCCTGCGCCGCCGGCGAGGATCCCGCCTCTACCACCACGCCGGCACCCTCATTGCCTACCGGCAAAGACAGGCCCAAGCGGCCCGCCATTCCGCCCATCAGGGATTCAGGAATAGGCGCGCTAACCACGGGACTTGCCCCGCTGCCCGCACTCACCGCGCGGCGCATATCCGCCGCCCCCAGCAACAGCCCGATATCAGATGGATTGATCGGGCTGGCTTGGATGCGAATAACCACTTCGTCCGGGCCGGGCACCGGTGTTTCAATCTCGATTAACGAGAGTTGCAGGGCCGCCTGCGCGGTGACCAGCGAGCGTAATTGCAGCCCAGCGGGCGTACGGTGATTAGCCATTGCGAGTTCCTGAGTGTGGTTGCCTGAGTGTCGCGGAAAAACACTGGTGAGGATATCCGCTAGGGGAGGCTCCCGGACTGACACACCGTGTTACGGCTCGAGAGGCGCACAGCCGCTTAGCCACGCCGTCAGGCGCTGCGTCTCACCTGCACCCTCACAGGGCCATCCCGGCCTCCGGAGACTCCCGGACTGTAGCGCCGTGCTATAGCTGGGGACTTGGCGACTTGGCCCGACGGAGTCGACTTTTGTGAGGCTTGGTGGATTGGCCCGACATTGATGTACCGGCGCCTATCGCTCTGCTGGGGCCACCCCACACGTTTGCGTGCGCGCCATACTTGGCCCTGCGCAGGTCATTAACAACGATCCACTGGGCAGCAAGTGACGAGGGCGAGTCTAGCCCGTGGGGGCATACTTGCGGGATCCCAAATTTCGCCGCGCGCGCCAGCGGCAAACCCGCGTTAGGTCACGGGTTTCCCGGCCATGCGCGTTCACCAGATCCAAAGCAAGCCGATGCTTGCTAGACGAGTGGACTAGGCCATTCGCCAGCATCCGTCGCGCTGTTTGCGGCCTTCGCGTAACTACCGTAGCGGCGTGAGCACCCGCCCAAGAGCGCAGTGGGTCCGCGGCGCGCAGGGCGCCGTTGAACCCATTGGGATAGCACGCTATCCGTGGCTCATGAACTACCTCAGGACTTGCTCTGCACCCTGGGGAACACTGGGTGCTCGATGTGCCACTTTTCGCCGGCGCGCTTCATGGCGGTGCCTCTATCGCGAGGTCCTGATGCGCTTTCGCAAGGT
>CAIPNE010000126.1 GCA_903866355.1 uncultured Gammaproteobacteria bacterium | reverse complement strand
GTTCAAATATCGCTCGATGTTTTATCGAGAGGAGAGTGCTACGGAGGAATGTTTTCAGGCCATCCGCGAGGATGTGCGGGTTTATCGCTTCGGTCGGTTTTTGCGGAAGACCAGTCTCGATGAATTCCCCCAGTTTTTAAATGTGTTGCGCGGTGATATGAGTATCGTGGGTCCTCGGCCCCATTTGCCGCCGCACGACGAAGAATTCAGTGTAATCGCTCGGACCTATCGTTCGCGGCAACTGGTGAAACCTGGCATTACCGGTTTGGCTCAAATCAAGGGTTTTCGCGGTGAAATCACTGATCCCTCGTTGCTCCATAAGCGGGTGGAACTGGATATTTTCTACATCACCCATTGGTCGATCTGGCTGGACGTTGAAATCACGTTGAAAACACTGCGCCACGTTTTTAACCCGCCGAAAAACGCGGTGTGATCCTGCTACTCCTCGCGGGGAGCGTCGTCATGGCACTGCAACCACCTCGAGGTAGGATTTTGGAAGAGCGCGCGCAGGATTTCTTGCTTGGTTTCAAAATGCCGTTCGTGAAACTACCTTTTAATTATGCGTCCCGTCGGCCGGATTTTTTCAGGCAAGCGAGTTATTGTTACCGGTCACACGGGCTTTAAGGGCGCTTGGCTGTCCGAATGGCTCCTAGCCTTGGGCGCTGAGGTTTACGGTTTCAGTTTACCGGCGCCGACGGAGCCGTCGCTTTTTGATCAACTCGGTTTGGCGCCGCGAATGGAGCATCGCATCGGTGATGTGAGAGACGAAGCCGCTATCGCGGCCTGCGTGCGGGACGTGCAGCCTGATTTTGTGTTCCACCTCGCGGCGCAGGCGTTGGTGCGGCGTTCGTACTCGGATCCCTTGGAGGCATTCACCACCAATGTGACAGGCACGGCCCAGGTGTTAGCCGCACTGCGCAGCCTCACGAAACCCTGCGCGGTCGTGATCGTGACGAGCGACAAATGCTACGCCAATCACGAGGCCGGTCGGCTCTACCGCGAGGATGATGCGCTCGGCGGCCGGGATCCCTACAGCGCCAGCAAAGCCGCCGCGGAATTGGTCACCGCTTCGTGGCGTGATGCTTTTTTACCCGTGGATAAAATCGTCGCCGGGCTGGTGCCGCCCGTCGGCATCAGCACGGCGCGTGCGGGCAACGTCATCGGTGGCGGTGATTGGGCGCAGGATCGCATCGTGCCCGACAGTTTGCGCGCCTTGGCCGCCCAACAGCTGATCCGCGTGCGCAACCCAACCGCGATTCGCCCGTGGCAACACGTACTTGAGCCGCTCGGCGGTTACATGCTGTTAGCGGAGGAAATTTACGCGGCGCTGTTGAGCCGATCCGCGTCGCGCTTGGGCGAAGTCTGCGGTGCGTTTAATTTTGGCCCGAGCCCGTCGGACCATCGCACGGTGCGCGATCTCGTAGGCGAAATGCTTAAGCACGCTCCCGGGGCTTGGGAAGACGCTTCCGATGCCTCCGCGCCGCACGAGGCGAAATTGTTGCACCTCGCGACCGACAAAGCCCGCGCGGTGTTGGGCTGGGCGCCGCGCTGGGGATTTGAAACGGCGGTCGCGCACACGATTGCTTGGTATCAAGCTCCCGC
>CAIPNE010000125.1 GCA_903866355.1 uncultured Gammaproteobacteria bacterium | reverse complement strand
TTTTCGCAAACCCGATATGGACTGGCCCTTCGTGGCGGCGCTGCCCGCTGGCCTCGACACGCTGCTGCGCGCCTACCATCAAGACTTGGAAACCGATGCGGCGGGCCATGTGGTGACCCACACGCTGCGGGTCTTTCTCATCGATGCCACGGGCCGTATTCGCAACGAATACACCTCGAGCTTTCTGGACGGGGCGAGTTTAGCCGCCGATGTGGAGACCCTCGCCATACTGGCGCGCGAGCCACCCGTGGCGGTGCGGGTGCCAACCTCCGCATCGCTGGGCGGCGGTGACGAGCGCGGTGACTACACCAGCTCGCAGTTCGCCACCCGCGCACGCGCGCTCACTGCGCGCGATGCCGTGCCAGCCGATCTCCTGGCCCATCTGCGCGCCGGCCAACTGGGTTTGCCCAACACCCAAGCCTTGAATGGCCCACTGCCCACCGCGGCGCAGATTCAACTCGGTCGTCAATTATTTTTCGACCGCCGGCTGTCGCATAACGACACGCTGTCTTGCGCCAGCTGCCATGTGCCGGATCAAGGCTATACCAGCAATGAACTCGCCACACCCGTAGGCATTGAAGGGCGCAGCGTGCGCCGCAACTCGCCCACGCTGCTCAATGTGGGTTTTCTGCCGAGGCTGTTTGTGGACGCCAGGGAATCCCGCCTAGAACAACAAATTTGGGCGCCATTGCTGGCCGCCAACGAATTAGGCAATCCTTCCATCGGCTTTGTATTGGAGAAATTGGCGAAATTGCCAGATTATCCAGCTCGCTTTGCCGCGGCTTTCGGCGGACAGGCACTCAACATGGAGACTCTGGGGGCCGCGCTCGCCGCCTACGAGCGCACGCTAATCGCCGGGGACAGTCCTTTTGACCGCTGGCATTTTGGGGGCGAGCGCGAGGCACTCAATGCCATCGCCCAACAGGGTTTTGCCTTGTTTACCGGCAAAGCGGGCTGCAGCGGCTGCCATCTCCTAGACGAACGCACAGCGCTCTTCACCGACCATCAACTCCACGACACGGGTCTGGCGTCGCGTTCCGCCCTAGCGCCACCAGCAACGCTCACGGTCGCCGTGGCACCAGGCACGCAACTCAGCGTACTGGCGGCGGATGCCGGCGCCACGCTGGCCGCCCGCCCGAGTGACCTCGGGCGTTATGAGGTCACGCTCGACCCCGCCGACAACTGGCGCTTTCGCACCCCTAGCCTGCGCAATGTGGCCCTCACTGCGCCCTATTTACACGATGGTTCGGTGCCCACTCTGGCCGCGATTATTGAGCGCTATAACGCTGGCAGTGTGGCTACTCCGCAAGGCGATCCCAAACTTAAAGCGCTGGGACTTAGCCCGGCAGAACGGGGCGCGCTAGAGGCTTTTTTGCGCAGCTTAAGTAGCCCGGCCGTCGCCCTCTTAGTCCGTGACGCCTTCGCCGCCCCCATTGGCGATCGCGGGCCTGCACCCTAGTTCGACCCACCGTGGGTCGCGCGCAAACCCTACCTCGATTAGAAC
>CAIPNE010000124.1 GCA_903866355.1 uncultured Gammaproteobacteria bacterium | reverse complement strand
GGCTAATCTGGTCAGTGCCAGCGCCCAGCCACTCTCCGCTCTCATTGCCCCGTTGCGCCGTTATGCGCCAAGCGGCGAAATCAATTCGACCGTGAAGGAAGTGGATCAGGTCTTTGCCAAGTTACGCGCGGCCTACCCGGACGCAACATTTACTGAGTTGGATGGGCTAAGCGTGGAATATCCCGATTGGTGGTTCAACGTGCGTGCCTCCAATACCGAGCCACTCGTGCGCCTGAATCTGGAAGCCGCCACCTTGGCAGACATGACCGCCAAGCGCGACGAAGTGCTGCAAATCATTCGGGCTTAAAAATTCGCAGGGAATTTTGCCACCCGAACGACAAAATATTGTCAACGATCCCGGCAGATTTCCCCCGCGATCGCGCCCAGCGGCACAGTGCGCTGGACCGCGCCACGCTTCACCGCCTCTTTGGGCATGCCGTACACCACGCAGGTCGCCTCGTCCTGCGCCACCGTGCGTGCGCCCGCATCGAGCATTTCCTTGAGCCCCGCCGCACCGTCGTCCCCCATGCCCGTCATGATGATGCCCAAAGCGTTGCGCCCGGCCGCCTTCGCCGTCGAGCGAAATAGGACGTCCACTGAGGGCCGGTGTCGGCTCACCGGTGGGCCGTCCACAATATCCACGTGGTAGTAGGCACCGCTGCGCTTCAACACCAGATGCCGGCCGCCCGGCGCGATGAGCGCCAAGCCCGGAATGACGCGGTCGTTATGGCAGGCCTCACGCACTTCGATAGCGCAGACGGAATTTAGCCGAGTGGCAAAGGCCGCCGTGAACTTCTCGGGCATGTGTTGCACGATAACCAGACCCGGCGCAACCCGCGGTAGCATGGTCAACACCGTTTCCAAGGCTTGAGTGCCACCGGTGGATGTGCCGATAGCCACTATCCGCTCGGTAGTTTGCACCATCGCCGGGCCCGAGGGCGCCGCCAGCACGGCGTCTGCATTTAATTTCGCCGGGATCTTGGCGAGGCTTTCCACGGGGGTTCGGATGAGTGACACCCGTGCCTGCGCGGCGGCTTTAATGGCCTGCCCCAACTCGCTGGCCGAGTCTTCCAAGAAACGCTTCAGCGCCACTTTGGGCTTGACGATAATCTCCACCGCGCCGGCACTAAGCGCCTGGATAGTGGTGTCCGCACCTTTCTCAGTCAGAGAGGAGCAAATCACCACCGGGGTGGGCCGCTCAGCCATTATCTTGCGCAGAAACGTAATGCCGTCCATGCGGGGCATTTCGACATCTAACACGATGACGTCTGGCCATTCGCGTTGCATCTTCTCTAAGGCGTAGAGCGGATCAGGCGCCACGCCTAGCAGGCGCAGACCGGGGGTGTGGGTGATGATGTCACTCAGGACCTGCCGCACAACGGCGGAATCGTCCACCACCATGACACTGACCACGCCGCTCACCGGGCCGCGACCTGCGGCTGGTGCTTCACCCACACGTTGCCGTCCCACAGATCAAACATCACCACCCGGTGGCCTTCGCCACCCACGTGGCGGGCCTTGATGGGCTGCCCATGCAACGCGAGTAATTCGATCCCCGCGACGACGTTCTGTTTACCGATCCCTAACCGCCCCGCCTTAGCCACTGTCGGAAACATATCCCCTCCACCGAAAACTTTTATTTCATACTCGTTGGGATCGGTGCCGTAACGTACTGCCTCTCGCAAAAACATCAGATACGCTTCATCTCCAAAACGGCCGTCGAGCTCACCGGTGCGCCGCGCGCCGCGCGTCGGCAACATGTAGTGACACATGGCGCCATAGCGCCGTCGGGGATGCCACATCGTGATTGCCACGCAAGAACCTAGCAGGGTGCGCAGGCGTACGTCTGGATCGTCGCTGAACTGAAACTCCCCAGGTTGCAAAAAATATTCGAGATATTCACTCGCTGCGCGCATAGCTTAGCCCCGCGCCTGACGCTGATAAATTGCCGGATGGAGGCTGGTGAGAGGGAGGTTCATGCCGTGCAAGCTCTCCGAGTGCCCGCAGAAAAAAAAGCCCCCGGGACGCAACACCGAACATAACTGTCGAACCACGGCAGCTTTGGTTTCCATATCAAAATAGATCAGAACATTACGTAGGAATATTAAATCGAAAAGGCCCACATCGGGCAGCGGCGCGATGAGATTAATCTGACGAAACGAGACACGCCGACGCAAGTCAGGGACGATGCGAAAAGTCCCTTCCTGAGAGCCCACACCGCGCAGACAAAACCGCGTCAACAAAGCTCGCGGGATATGTTCGGCGCGCTCCATGGCGTAATGCGCAGACTGCGCGCGCGCGAGTACCCGCGTGCTGATATCTGACCCCATGATTTCCCAAGTCCCCGGCGCCAAATGGGAGGCGAGTAGCATGGCGATACTCCACACTTCCTCACCGCTCGAGCAGGCCGCACTCCACACCCGAAAGGTAGTGCCCGGCAGCCGTGCCGGCAGCGCCCGGTCGCGCAAAAAATCGAAGTGTTTAGGTTCTCGAAAAAAATAGGTCTCGTTGGTGGTCAGCAAATCGAGCGCGATTTGTGGCTCGGTACGCTCCACGCCCCCCGTGATGAGTTGGTGGTACTCACCAAAACTATTGAGTCCAAAATGGATCAAGCGCTTCTGCAAGCGGCTCATCACCAGCGGTTTTTTGGCCGGCGATAAATTGATGCCCGCCTGTGCGTACACCCAGTCGCGCAACAGCTTAAATTCGGCATCACTCAGTGCGTAGACAGACATACGGGAATGGGTCTCAATGCGTGTAGGTGGAACTATTCGACCACGGTCTCTCAGGCCCGTTAGGCCATCGTTGCGCCCAGCGCCGCGATTTCGTTGATAGACAGTACCGTGGCACTGTCGAGAATCACCACGAAACCGCCGTTAACCTTGCCCATGCCCCGGATAAAATCCGTGCGTAATTTGGCGCCGAAACCCGGTGGCGGCTCAATATCGGCCGCCGGAATCTCAATCACCTGATTAACGCCATCCACCATAATGCCGACGTCAAGCTGTTCGCCATCTGCCAACACCTCGAGAATCACCACACACGTCCGGCGCGTTGCCAGGCTCTGTGGACGACCAAACCGTACCGCCAGATCGACCACCGGCACCACCCGCCCGCGAAGATTCAACACCCCCCGGACACAAGCCGCCATCAGCGGCACGCTGGTCAGTTCTGGGTACTCCAGAATTTCCTTGATCATTAAAATTGGCATCGCGAAGGTTTCTTCGCCGAGCCGAAATGTGAGGTATTGCTGGTCCTCGGCACCAGCGCCATCAGCCTGCGCGGCAGCTTGCATCATGCCCCCTAGAATTTCACAAAGTCAGAGTCGTTGGCGTCGGACTCTGCGAAGCGTGCACCACCCGGCACCCGGCTAGGCGGGGCGCGGCGAGTAGTGGCTGCAACCGAGCGTGTTGCGGGATTACGCACTTCTGCGCTGCGTCCTCGGCCAGCGCTTTCCAGCCGGAAAAACGCCATGAGCTCGCGTAATTGCGCAGCTTTCCCGTTCATTTCTTCGGCGGTTGCCGCCAGCTCCTCGGCGGCCGACGCATTTTGTTGGGTCGCCTGATTGAGCTGATTGATCGCAGAATTAATCTGGGTGGCACCGGTCGCCTGTTCACCCGACGCCGCGGCGATTTCCTGCACCAAATCAGAAGTCTTCTGAATCGCCGGCACAATTTCATTGAGCAGTGTTCCTGCGCGCTCCGCGAGCTGCACACTGTTGCCCGCTAATCCGCTAATTTCCTGGGCCGCAACCTGACTACGCTCGGCTAATTTGCGCACTTCGGCTGCGATGACCGCAAAGCCGCGTCCATGCTCACCGGCACGGGCCGCTTCAATGGCCGCATTCAGCGCGAGCAAATTAGTTTGGTAGGCGATGTCGTCGATAATGCCGATTTTCTGCGCGATAGTTTTCATGGCTTGCACGGTGTCACGCACCGCCGCGCCACCTTCGACAGCCTCTTGGGCTGCCTTACCCGCCATGCCATCCGTGATCTTGGCGTTCTCGCTGTTTTGATTGATCGAGGCGGCCATCTCCTCGATAGAGGCACTGGATTCCTCCACACTCGCCGCCTGCTCGCTAGCCGCCTGGCTAATCGATTGCGCCGTGGCACTCACCTGCTCGGCCGCATTCAGAATCGCCTCGGTCGTGGTGCTCACTTCAGAAATGGTCGCCGAAAGACGGTCCACCGTATCGTTGCAAGCGTTCTTCAAATCGCCAAATGTGCCCTGATAATCGTTGGTAATTTTCTCGGTCAGGTCGCCGGCCGCCAGCGCAGAAAGTACACGCAAAACTTCGTTAAGCCCGGTGTCGCAGGTCCCTACCAAGGAATTGATGTTGTCGCAAAGCTGGCGGAAAAAGCCAGTTTTTTTAGCCGTCTCTAACCGACTGCTAAAGTCCCCGGCGGAAGCTGCAGCAACGACTGCGCCCAGCTCTTTTTCAATGGCGACTTCTTCGGTGCGGTCTTTCCATTCTGCCACTGAGCCCAGACGCTCGCCCTTTTCGTCGATGATGGGCGAAGCTGTAAGCCCGAAAGTGCGCCCACCCACCACAATTTGGGCCACGTGCGCCGCGCGCAATTGGCCCAGCAGGTTGCGCTGATGCGCGGGGTTCTTATGGAACACATCAAAGTTCACGCCCACCAAACGCTTGGCATCGAAATTGGGCAGTTCCTTGCGAATATCTGTCTCTGCATTGCTCAACATGGCTTGCAGGGATTGGTTCATGTATCGAATGATGCCGTCGCGGTCCGCGATCATCACATTCGTGGTAACGCCATCCAGCGCATTTTTGATGCGGAGGCTCTCGGCCATTTGCTGGTCGGCGTTGCGCAGGCGGTCGCGCACCTCGTCCATCGCGGCAGTAATGAGCGCCTTGCGCCCCGGCAGGCGCTCGAACTCTTGCGAGAGATCGCCCGCCACATATTGGCCAATGCAGTCCACCACCTGCATTTTGACCCCGATATGAGCATGCACCAAGGCGTTCATGGTTTCGGCGATCGCGCGTTGCTCACCCTCGAGACCTTGCAAGGGGATACGGTAGTCGATGGCGCCGGCCGTGTGCTCTTGGTGCATGCGCGTAACGGCCGCAGAAAGCTGTTCCAGCTGTCGAGCGCCTTTGTTGAAGTCTAAGATTCCCATGCCTGCATACCTCTGAATTGGTTAAAAATGGGCGGCATCACGCCACCACACAGCCTTGCGGTCGTGTGCGTTCCACTCTTTTGATGAGCCCCGGCACATCGAGAATCAGCGCTACTTCGCCGCTGCCTAAAATGGTCGAGCCACTAATGCCCTGCAAATAACTGAATAACTTCCCTAATGGCTTGATCACGGTTTGGAATTCGCCGAATAGTTCATCCACCACCAAACCAGCTTTTAAGCCACCGAACCGAACCACCACGATATTTTCGCGGCCGTTCGCAATTTCTCCCTGAGTGCGGGAAGACTCCGGTTCATCGGGGTCGCTCAACGCAAAGGCGTCGCGCAGTCGCACCACCGGTAACACCGCGCCCCGGACATTGATAAAACCGCGTTCGCTCACTGAGTGACGGTCCAAGTCCGACAGCTCCATACACTCCACCACCACGTCGAGCGGTAACACATAACGCGCCGTGCCCAGCCCCACCATGAAGCCATCGATAATGGCCAGTGTCAGCGGTAACCGAATGCGTACCAACGTGCCCAAGCCTTCGGTGCTGTCGATTTCTATCATGCCGCGCAGGGTTTCAATGCTGCGCCGGACGACGTCCATGCCAACCCCACGTCCGGATAAATTAGAGACGGCGTCGGCGGTGGAAAATCCCGCTTCAAAAACCAGCTGCTGGATTTCCTGAGGGGTCGGGTTCGCACTCGCCGCCAACAATCCGCGCTCAATGGCCTTGTTGCGAATTTTCTCCAATGGCAGGCCACCGCCGTCGTCGCTTACTTCAATGACGATGCTGCCGGAATCGTGATAGGCGTTCAGGGAGATTTTTGCGCGCGCAGATTTACCACTCGCCATGCGCCGCTCAGCGTTCTCGATGCCGTGATCCATCGCGTTGCGCACGAGGTGCATGAGCGGATCGCCGATGCGTTCCACCACCGATTTATCGAGTTCGGTTTCGGCGCCAGCAATCACCAATTCGATATCTTTGCCTAGTTCTAGGCTGACATCGCGCACCACGCGTTGAAACCGCTGAAAAGTGGCCGCAATGGGGACCATGCGCAAGCCCAGTGCGTTGTCGCGCACTTGCTCAACCAAGCGGAGCAGCGCGGCGGCGGATTCCATAATATTGCCCAGCTTGGCCTGCTGCGCTAAGGCAAAAGTGCCGGACCCGGCAATGACTAATTCGCCAACCAGCGTAATTAACTGGTCGAGTTTCTCGGCATCCACTCGGATGAGCTTAGTGTCCTGCCCATTCATTTGGCGCGTCTGCTGCTGGCGCGCCAAGGCCGCATCTACCACCGGTTCGGGTACGGCACCAGCGTCGACCAAAATTTGACCCAAGGGCCGGGGGCCACCCGGTCGCACCGGCGGCTGCGAT
The DNA here is from genome assembly GCA_903866355.1 of uncultured Gammaproteobacteria bacterium. GTDB lineage: Bacteria > Pseudomonadota > Gammaproteobacteria. Next base: position 1,868 of record CAIPNE010000124.1, on the reverse strand, counting down.
TCCGCAGCCTGTTTAGCGAGCGCGGTCGCCAACGCGGCGCCCGTCAGCGCATTAGCTGCCACTAGAATTTCGCCCAGTTTGGCCGGCCCTGCCGCCAACGCATCCAGATCGGCCAACTGCGCTTGCACCTGGCTGCTGGGCGGCGTCAGGCGAATTTGGCAATCCTCGCGGATGAAGTCGAACACACTGTCGATGACGCTTCTCTCGACCATCGTGTCCAGCTCAACGACCATGTCGAGGTAGCAACTTTCGGGATCCATTTCCGCTAACGGCGGTAGCCGGCCCCAGAGCGTGGTGATGTTCACGAGCTCGCCCAAGGTCGCGAGATAATGAAGAATCGATAGCGGATCCATGCCATTACGAAAAACGTCAGGGCCGAACTGCAGGGCAATGCGCCACACCATCGCAGCTGGCTGACTGAGTGCAGGTTCTGCGCTATCGAGGAACACCGCGTAGTCATCCGCCATCGACGCCGACGCCGGATGCGCGACGGGCGGTGGTTCGCCGGAGGGTGGACCACCGTCCAGGAAAGTAGCCAAGTCCGCCGCCATGGAGTGGCGATCGGCGGCCGGCGGCGCTGGCAGATACTGCGCCAGCTCACGCTCCAGAGATTCACCCACGGCGATCACCGAGGCCTCTAACGACAGGTTATCCACCGCTGGCATCACCAAAGTGCCGATGTGATCTCCACACCGCAACAGCAGGGCAGAAAGCGCTGGGGTTAACGCCACTTCCCCAGCCCGTACCCGGTCCAGCAAATTTTCGAGCTGGTGGGTATGCGCCACGATGGTGTTGAACCCAAACATGCCGGCGGAACCCTTGATGGTGTGCGCAGTACGGAACACCGCGTCGAGCAACTCTCGGTCGCCGGGCCGGTGTTCGAGCAGCAACAACGACTGCTCCATCTGCTCGAGCAGCTCGTGGGCCTCAGCAATGAAAATCTGCAGTGCGGGAGTCATGTCCATAAGAATTTTTCCGATCGCCTCAAGTGAACTGCTGGCGTAAATTAAGCAGCGTTAAGACCACGCTGGCAGCGTCGCTCATGGCGATCACCCGCAGCTCCCGGCCGGTAACTTCGCATTCGCGTTTGAGCAACAGCAGTTGTTGCACGCCCGCACAATCCAATTCAGTCACCTCGCCCAGGTCAAGCTCGATCGGCCCGCTTTCCGGCAGGGTCGCCTGCAGGCGCTCGTGTAGCGCTGCCGCAGCGTAAATGTTCACTTCCTCGGCAAGCTTCAAAACAATCGCTGTTGGTTGCTCTAGGCTCATGCGTGCATTCCTCCAAGGCGGTCTACGGCAGCACCAGTTTCGACACGGCGGCCAGCATCTGTTCTGGCTTAAACGGCTTCACCACCCAGGCTTTTGCACCCGCGGCCTGCCCTTCCATTTTCTTCCCCTCTTGGCTTTCCGTCGTCAGCATGATGATGGGCGTAAATTTGTAAGCGGCGTTTTGCTTAACGGCTTTAACAAAAGTAATGCCGTCCATGTTGGGCATGTTGACGTCGCTGATGATGAGGTGGATTTTTTGACCGTTGAGTTTGCTCAAGCCATCCACGCCGTCAAAAGCTTCGATGACATCGTAGCCGCCCCCCCTAAGGGCAATGGCGACCACCTGCCGCAGCGAGGCGGAGTCATCTACTATCAAGATCGTTTTAGCCATCAAGCAGCCCTCAGAAGAAAGTGATGTCGGAATTATTAGCGGGGGCAGCGCCAGCGGGCGCCCGTTCTTCGGCTAAGGTATAGGAGCGCTCCAGAGTGTCTAACAGCTGCGCCATGCTGCTTTGATTAGGCAAAGTGCCGGGGGCCAGTTCGCCTTTGAATTTCAGCAGGCTGTCAGCGACGTGACCCAACATTTGGTCGATGCGGTC
>CAIPNE010000123.1 GCA_903866355.1 uncultured Gammaproteobacteria bacterium | reverse complement strand
GTGAATGAAATCGGTGAGGCCTTAGCCGGTTTAGGACATTCCATCGAAAAACGCGAAATCCGGTTGGCCGAAGGCGCCTTGCGCAACATAGGCCGCCACGTCGTGGCGCTGTCGCTCCATTCGGATATCGACACCACCATCGTGGTGGTGGTTGCGGCGGAAAGCGGCGGCGCAGCTGGCGCCGGTGCCTGAGCCGAGCGCCAGACTCAATCGCTGGGCGTGAGCGCGGTACCGACCTCGGTCGGTACCAACGCCTGAACGATTCTCGGCAGCCGCAATGAGCAGCGATATGACAGTGGGCCGGCAAGGCGCGGCAGACCGCTCGGTCGACGCATTGCGCGTGCCGCCACATTCGCTGGAAGCCGAGCAATCTGTGCTCGGCGGCCTCATGCTCGATAACGACGCTTGGCTACAAGTAGTCGAAAAACTCAACCATCAAGACTTCTACCGTCGCGACCATGCGGCGGTGTTCCGCGCCATCGAAGCACTGGCGAATGAGAACAAACCCTACGACATCATCACGCTCTCCGAATGGCTAGAGACTCAGGACCAGCTGGAGATGGTGGGGGGTATCGATTACCTCGCGCAACTTGCCGACAACACCCCCACGGCGGCCAATATCGAGGCCTACGCGGACATCGTGCGCGACCGCTCCGTGTTGCGGCTGCTCATACGGGCGGGCACCGACATTGCTGAATCGGGTTTTCGACCGGCCGGCCGGGGCACCACTGAACTCATCGACGTCGCGGAACGCACGGTCTTCCAAATTGCCGAACGCGAATCCCGTGGGCGTAAGGGTTTTCGACCCATCAAAGAGCTGCTAGTCGGGGCGCTCGATCGCATCGACCAACTTTTTCAACGCGACAACCCCATTACTGGGGTGGCCACCGGCTATTACGAGCTGGACGGCATGACCTCTGGCCTCCAGCCATCCGATTTGATCATCATCGCCGGGCGGCCGTCGATGGGTAAAACAGCCTTCGCGCTCAATATTGCCCAGCACGCGGCGGTGAAGGAAAAACTGGCGGTTGCGGTGTTCAGCATGGAAATGCCCAGCGAGCAGCTGGCGATGCGTATGCTGTCATCGATTGGGCGCATTGATCAGCACAAAGTGCGCACGGGCAAGCTGGCAGACGACGATTGGCCGCGGCTGACGCACGCGGTCGGGGTGCTGTCCGAGGCTAATTTGTTTATCGACGATACCCCTGCGCTGTCGCCGGGGGATTTGCGTGCGCGTTGTCGGCGCTTGGCGCGCGAGCACAAGCTCGGCATGATTGTCATCGACTACCTGCAGCTGATGTCGGTGCCCGGCAATAACGAAAACCGCGCCACCGAGATTTCTGAAATCTCCCGCTCGCTTAAAAGCTTGGCCAAGGAGCTCAGTGTGCCGGTGATCGCACTCTCGCAGCTCAATCGGAGTTTGGAACAACGCGGCGATAAGCGGCCGGTGATGTCCGACCTACGCGAGTCCGGCGCTATCGAACAAGACGCCGACCTCATCATGTTTATCTATCGCGATGAGGTCTACAACGAAGACAGCACCGACAAAGGCGTGGCCGAAATCATCATCGGCAAGCAGCGTAACGGGCCTATTGGCATGCGCAAACTGCGTTTTTTTGGGGAATACACCACTTTCGAAAATCTCGCTTTCGAGCAGTACGGCGGAGATCACCGGTGACCCGCCCGGCGCGGGCGATTTTTAATCCTGCCGCCGTTCGCGCTAATTTGGACCTCGTGCACCGCACTGCACCCGGTGCGCGGGTGCTGGCGATCGTCAAGGCCGATGCTTATGGGCACGGCGTGGTGCGGGTGGCGCGGGCGTTGGGCGAGGTGGATGCCTTAGGGGTTGCCTCGGTAGAAGAAGCCGTGCGCCTGCGCGAGGCCGGTATTGCGCGGCCGATCGTGCTCCTCGAAGGCCCCTTCGAGGCGAGTGAACTCACCGACATTGCCATCCACGGCTTGGAATCCGTCGTCCATAACGCGGAGCAACAAGCGTGGTTTGAACGCCAATCCGTGGCCAATGTGCTGTGGATCAAAATTGATACCGGTATGCATCGGCTGGGTTTTACCCCGGCGGCCGCGCGCCGTGCGGTGCTTGCGCTGCAACGCCCGGGCCGGGAATTACGCTTAATGACGCATCTCGCCAGCGCGCATGTGCACGGCGCGGCCAGTGTGACGCAGCAACTCCAAATATTTTTGGACGCGGTGGGTGACCTTCAGGCCGCGCGCAGCGTAGCCAATTCCGGCGCTATCCTCAGCTTGCCGCCGGGTGCTGGCGAATGGGTGCGCCCGGGGCTCATGCTCTATGGCGTCTCGCCGTTTGAGGAAACATCAGGTTCGAGCCTGGGGCTCCAGCCCGCAATGACCATTACCTCGGCCCTCATCGCGGTGAAAACCGTGGTGGCCGGCGGTGCCGTGGGTTATGCACCCGGCTATGTCTGCCCGGTGGACATGCCCATCGGGGTGGTGGCCTTTGGTTACGCCGATGGTTATCCACGACATGCCGCGACGGGCACCCCGGTGCTGGTCAACGGGATACGCACCCAGGTTTTGGGGGCGGCGACGATGGACATGCTGATGGTGGATTTGCGTCCCATACCCGGGGCCCGCGTGGGCGATCCGGTGGTGTTGTGGGGTGCGGGTCTGCCGGTCGAGGAAATTGCGCGCGCCGCGGGCACTATTCCCTATGAGTTGTTGTGTCGCATGCATATGCGCGCGCAGTGCGTGGAGCTGTCAGCATGAAACCCGGCAAACGCCATTACCAGTGCCAGCAATGCGGGGCCGTGGCCGCCAAATGGGCGGGCCAATGCGCGGAGTGCGAGCAGTGGAACACGCTGGAGGAGGGGGTGGCGCCAGCCGCCGCCGCGGCACCGCGTCTTAACGCCTATACCGGCGAGGCGCCACAGATCGTCAATCTCAATGCGGTGAACGCCATTGCCGAGGCTCGCCTCGGCACGGGGCTGGCAGAACTCGATCGGGTGCTGGGTGGTGGTCTGGTGGTGGGCTCGGTGGTGCTGCTGGGCGGGGATCCGGGCATTGGCAAATCAACGTTGCTGTTACAGAGTTTGGCGCATTATCGCGATGCGGGCACCACCACGTTATACGTCAGCGGTGAGGAATCAGCTGGCCAAATCGCCATGCGCGCGGATCGTCTCAAAGTGCCTCGGGATACGCTGCGCTTGCTCACCGAAACCGAAATCGAGCGGGTGCTCACCATCGCCGCGCGGGAGAAACCCGCGGTGATGGTCATCGACTCCATCCAAACCGTCTATACCTCGGCTTTGCACTCCGCACCCGGCAGTGTGGCGCAGGTCCGCGAATGCGCCGCCCAACTGGTGCGCTTTGCCAAAGCCACCCGCACGGCAATCTACCTCGTGGGGCATGTGACCAAAGAAGGCGCGCTGGCGGGGCCACGGGTGCTGGAACACATGGTCGATGCGGTGCTTTATTTCGAAGGGGAGTTGAGCGGGCGCTACCGGTTGGTGCGCGCTTTCAAGAATCGCTTTGGGGCGGTCAACGAACTGGGGGTTTTCGCCATGACGGATCGAGGTCTACGCGAAGTGGCCAACCCGTCTGCCATTTTGCTGTCGCGTCACGAGCAGCCCGTGCCCGGCAGCGTGGTGATGGTGACCCGCGAAGGCACGCGGCCCTTGTTGGTGGAAGTACAGGCGCTGGTGGACGACAGCGTGCTGGCTAACCCGCGGCGCGTCACCGTGGGCTTAGACCACAATCGACTGTCGATGCTGTTGGCGGTATTGCATCGCCACGGCGGCGTCGCGACTGCAGGCTGCGATGTGTTTGCCAATATCGTGGGCGGCGTGCGGGTGACCGAAACCGGTGTGGATTTGGCGGTGGTGCTGGCCGTGCTTTCTAGCCTGCGCGACCGCCCCTTGCCCGCAGATTTAGTGGTGTTTGGCGAGATTGGTCTGGCGGGCGAAATAAGACCCGTGCAAAACGGCCCCGAGCGCTTACGCGAGGCGGCTAAACATGGTTTTAAACGCGCCCTCGTGCCCAAAGCCAATGTGTCGCGAGATTTGGACATCGAACTCGTGCCGGTGTCGCGTTTGGCCGATGCCATCGCCGCGTTTTAGCCGCAAGCTTACTCAGCCGAAAAATTGCCGCTGGCTGTCCGTGGACCACGGGTTAAGCCCGCGGGCGGAAAAATACGCGCATTGCGCACCGTATGTCCGCTGCCCTGCACAATCTCGATGGTGTATTCGCCCAGCCTAAAACTGGTGCCCGCTTCCGGGATGTCTTCTAGCGCTTCCAAAATCAGACCGTTGAGCGTTTTAGGTCCACGTTCTGGCAATGACCAGCCATACCCTCGATTGAGCTCGCGCACATTGGCGCTGCCTTCCACCACAAAACTACCGTCTGCTTGGCGCGAAACCTCGCGTGAATTGAGCTGTGTTGCCGAGGTGAACTCGCCCACTACCTGTTCTAGCAAGTCGTCGACCGTGACCATACCGGCAATGTCGCCATACTCGTCCACCACCAACGCCAAGCGCTGGCGGGCCAGCTGAAAATTGATGAGCTGCGTGTACAGGTTGGCCCCCAGCGGCACAAAGTGGGGCGGCACCAGCAGGGCCTCGAGATCCGTCAAGGTAAAATCCCGTGACTGGCGCAACAGGCGGCTCAAGTTACGCAGATGCAGAATGCCCGCTACGTCATCTAGGTTGCCGTGGTAGCACGGCACGCGGGTATGCCGACAAGTGGTCAATTGGTCCACCACGTCCAGCCATTCTTTGTCGAGGTCGATGGCGACGATTTCCGTGCGCGGCACCATGATGTCTTCCACCGTGACGTTTTCCAGATCCAGCAGACCGACCAGCATGTCGCGGTGTTTTTGCGGGATCATCGCCCCGGCTTCTTGCAAGGCGGTGCGCAGTTCCTCACGTTCGGTGAGGTCTAACGCCGCTCGCGGCACGCCGCGTTGAAAAGGTGTGAGCAGCAACTGCGTGGCGGCGTTTAGCAGCATGATGAGCGGCTGAAATACCCGCATCAGCGGCAACAACAGGCGCGCCGCAGGATAGGCCACCCGTTCGGGATAAATAGCGGCTAGGGTCTTGGGCAGCACTTCGCCAAACACCACCAGCACCAGCGTAATGCTGGCGGTGGTCAGTAATAAATTTGTGCCCACCCACCACTGCAGCGCGGTGAGCGTCGCCACTTGAATCAACAGCACTTTGGCAAAATGGTTGCCCAGTAACATCAGGGCAATGAAGCGGTCAGGCTTGCCGAGCAGTCGCAGCACGCGGCCAGCCTCGGCGTGTCCGCTCTGTGCCCATTGCTGCAAGCGGTGGCGGTTGAGGGCCATGACCGCGGTTTCTGAGGCCGAGAAATAGGCCGATATCACCAACAGGCCGACGAGTTCGGCGACTGTCAGGTAAAGCAAATTGAGATCCACTGTGGTCAGCTCCGGTGGAGAATAAGTTCGAGCACAACCTTGGTGCCAAAATAGGCGAGCGCCAGCAGCGCAAAG
>CAIPNE010000122.1 GCA_903866355.1 uncultured Gammaproteobacteria bacterium | reverse complement strand
CGAGACGTTTGCTTGCTCTTGTGACTTCATCTGCTCGTTCATAGGACTCGCCTCCGCTAAGTGTAAGACTCCGTTGAGTTTAAAAATAATAGCCACACTATTCACCAAATGCGAGGGTCTTGAGAGTATTGCGTGGTTTAACTTGATCGGCGTCAGTCGGCATGCTCGCCGTGCATATTGGCCTTTGACTTTGACCATGGCATTTCACGGAACCGTGGCGCCATGGTCGCGCTGGAGCCGTGGTCTGATCCGAAATCGGTGTGACCGGGTCGAGCCGCCACGCGGGACACCGTGCTAGGTGTTAGACCAGCCTCGCGTCCGTGCGTCAGTCAGCCTAATTCTGTCAGGCTCGGTAATGCCATTTGTGGTGGCGCGCCGACAAACGGTCTGGCGGCGGGTGTCGCAGGCTCTGCTCGCCGCTCGAGAGGCGTCAGGATCCATTTGAGCACGGCCGGATTTTCGCTGCTCGCGAGGCAGTCTAGGGATGCACGAAAATCAGAACGAGCAACGCGCAAAACGCCTATTCGTCATGCCTGCGCAACTGGGCGATGACGATTTCTTCCTCTGCCACCTTGTAAACCACCCGGTGTTCGTCATCGATGCGGCGTGACCAATAGCCGCTGAAGTTGAATTTCAGTGATTCCGGTTTGCCGATGCCGGTGCAAGGATCGCGCTGGATGTCACGGTTCAGGCGGTTGATTCGCCGCAGCAGGGCCTTGTCGTTCTGCTGCCAATAGAGGTAGTCCTCCCAGGCCTGCGGGTGGCAGGAGCTGATCATCATTCGTCGATGAGCTCGTGGCGAGTGATGTGGCGGCGGTTTTCGATATCGTCAATCGCCTTCATCAACCGCATGGCGTTCTTCGGATGCCGTAGCAGATGCGCCGTTGCCATCAGCGACTCATATTCCTTAAGCGACATCAGCACTGCTGCTGCGGATTTCTGGCGGGTGATGATGGTGACGTCGTAATCGTCGTTGACACGGTCAAGCTCAGCGGCGAGGTTGTTACGGGCTTCGGTATAGGTAATGGCGCGCATGGACGAACTCCGTACAGAAAATTGAACCTGTACGGCTTATTACACAGCCTCAGGCGAGCAGGTTTGCCGACAGCACAGTCTCGCCGAGCAGGTAAATCCGGCCGGCTTGCCGCTCGTTGCCGACGCTGGAATAGGTGAACAAAAATACGCGATACTCGACCCTCCTTCACGCCTCGGAGAGTTCCTAATGTCTACTCTGAACGGTATTCACCATCTGGCCATTATGACGGCCGATGTCAAAGCACAAATCGATTACTTCTCAGACGTTTTGGGCATGAAGCTCAAAGCGCTGTACTGGATGCATAACGTGGAGGGGTATTTCCACGCTTTCATGGAGTTGAATCCCAGTTGCTCGGTGGCGTTTGTGTTTGCCCCGGTGGTGAAAGATATCCCCACCGAATTTGGCATTTCGCACGCGGGTAATCCCGTAAAGCCCTGCGCACCGGGCGCGGTTCAGCACATTGCTTTTAATGTCGACACCGACGACCAACTCCACGCCATGCGCGACCGCATCCGGTCCAAAGGCGTGCGGGTGCTCGGCCCGCTGGATCATGGTTTCTGCAAATCGATTTACTTTGGTGGGCCCGAGAATCTGGTGTTAGAGGTCTCGACGGGGGCAGGGATCGACGCAGAAGCTTGGATCGATCCCGAAGTGGTGATGTTGAACGGTATTTCGGCGGCAGAACTGGCGCGCTACAAAAACCCACCGCCGTTTGTTCACACGGGCGCGCCGGTGGCCCAACCGCCGCTGGGTAACGGTAGGCCCGCCTACACACACATGGACGAAGGTTTTGGTGGCGCGTTTGATCTGCCGGATGACTTTGTCACCCGCGAGCTGAGCGAGACCACGCCGCCGGTCGATGTGTCGGCGGTCGCCTAAGTCGGCAGGCTAATCCTGAAGCGTCTGGATGAGGCGTTGGCGCCAGGCGTGATGGGTGAAATTGAGATGGATGGGGGTGACCGACACGGCGTTCTCGTGGATGGCGTGGAGGTCAGTGTCCGGGTGTTTTTCGCCCTCGGGGTAGGCAATTTTGACCCAGTAATAGGGCACGTTGCGGGCATCAATACGCGGGTCGATGCTAAAGGCCCCGGGTGGCCGTTGCCCTTGCTGGGTGG
>CAIPNE010000121.1 GCA_903866355.1 uncultured Gammaproteobacteria bacterium | reverse complement strand
CAACGGCCTATCAGCACGGGAATTCGCCCGCCGCGAACGGCGATTTGGCCGGAGAACTGGCGCGACACTTAGGCGTCGGGATCGACGGCTTTTTTATCGATAGTCCGGATGTGGGGCAGCAGGTACGCGCTGCGGCGGCAGCTAAGCACAGCGCCTAGGCGGGGTCGTCAAGGCGGCGTCCGCCGCCATCGGGCGTGGCCCGCGTGGTGCGTCGGCCGGTGCTATCTGCAAGCGAATTCAAACCCTGCAGAAACGTCCGGCGGGAGGTGGCGTGCGGCGACTGGCAGGTCCGGCCTTAATGACATGAGGTGCGCAGCATCCATCCGGATGCGCGCCGTTGCGGCACCCACGCACCCGCTGGGTAACCCCGGGCCCAGTCGGGGAACAGGTTCTACTAGCGGTTCTACTAGCGGTTCTACTCGCGGTTCTACTACCGGGCCACTGCGGCCCACAGGAGTTCTCAATGACTACCCGCCCCATCCGCCTCTTAGGCTTACTTATCCTCACTTGCTGCCTACCCACCGTGGTTGCCGAGGACTTGACGCGCAAAATTTGGTGGCCGTCCGAATTTGGACCCACGGATCAAATAGGTGCTGCCAACCGTCTCAACCCGGCCAAGGTTCTACAGGCCGCCGCGTTGATCAAGACCGGCGTGGTGGTCGACATGACGCACGTCGTCGACAACGACATGCCGCTGTTTTCCTTAACGCCCTACGCCCGACAGTACCGCTTGGTGATCCCAGGTTCGCCCACCTATGGGCCGATGGGCGAAAACGCGCTGGTTTGGAACGAAGATTATCTGGCAGGTGAACTTACCCAGAACGGCACGCAATTCGATGCACTGGCCCACATGGGCACCGTCTATTCCCCCGCCAACGGCCAGCCCGAAGTACGCTATTACAACGGCTACCGTCAGGCGGACATTGCGGATGCTCACGGCTTTAAGAAGCTGGGTGTCGAGCAGGTGCCGCCCATTTTTACGCGCGGCATTCTCATTGATATCGCCAGCGCCATCGCCCCCCGCAAACTCGATGTCGGCGATTCCATCTCCGTGGCGGATTTACAAGCCGCGCTCGCTCGTCAGGGCATGCGCGAAGCTGACATTGAGCCCGGCGACGCGCTATTCATCAACACCGGCTGGGGCGCTTATTGGCACACCGACAAAGCGAAGTTTAATCGTGGCATTCCCGGGCTGTCGCCCGCCGCCGGCGACTGGGTCGTCACCAAAAAGGTTTTGCTGGTCGGCACCGACAATTGGGGTGTGGAAGCAATCCCGGACCAAGGCGGGCGGCTTTTCGCCCCCAACCACCAGAAATTCTTGGTCGAGAACGGCATCTACATCATGGAGAACATCGACTTTAGCGGTCTCGTGCAGCGCCACACCTATCGCTTTGCGTTTGCCTTTGGTGCCATCCCCTTCCGCGGCGCCACCGGTTCGCCCGCGCGACCCATGGCCATTTTTTGAGCCGTCGGCAGGCACTAGCACGGGCCCGTGGACCCGGCTTATGTACGCCCGCAGCGCGCCGGCATGATCGTTAAGGGAGCGCGGCCCCTTGGCACCGCCCCGCACCCTGCTTGGCCGCTCTTGCGCTATGCGCTCAGCTAAAAATGCTGTCGCAATAACCCTCTGCCGCTACTTTGTCGCAGGCGTGCCGATACGTGCTCGCGCCACCCACATAGGCCAGCAAACGGCGCGGCTTACCCGCGATATTGGTGCCCATGTACCAAGACTTGGTGTTAGGCACTAGGGTCGCGTTGGCGAGTTCGTCGTGATGCTCGCCCCAGGCCGCCTCGGCTTGGGCGCTCGGCTCGATAGATTTTCTACCTTGCGCATGCGTGTACGCGATGCAGTTGGCGATCCAGTCTGCCTGTTGCTGCGAGCAGGTGGGGACATTACAGAACGCCGCCGCCGGCGACAGCGGTGCCATGATCATGAACATATTGGGAAAGCCGTGAACCTGTAATCCCAGCCATGCCCGCACGCCGTCCTGCGCCCACGCGTCACGCAATAGCAGCCCATCCCGGCCACGAATGTCGATGGCGGTGAGAGATCCGGTACCCGCATCAAACCCGGTGGCGAAAATCATGACATCCAACGCGTGTTCACCGGCGCTGGTTTTAATACCGGTTTCGGTGAAGCACTCCAACGGCGTTTCGGTGGTGTCGACCAGGCTCACATTGTCGCGATTGAAGGTTTCAAAATAACCGCTTTCCAGCGGCACCCGGCGCGTACCGAAACCGTAATCTTTGGGCGAGAGTTTGGCGGCGATCTGCGGGTCTTGGACGCGTTCGTGAATGCGCGCGCGCACGAAATCCGAGACGTAATCGTTCACGACTTGGTTGGCAAATAACTCGCCAAACGCGCCCACCCAAAATTTGAGCGAACCATCGCGCCAGTAGGTCCACAGGCGCTCATCGCGCTCGGCCGGGGTAAGGTCGGAAAATAATACCGTGCCGAAATCGTAGTCATTGCCGGTAAACGTGTTGTGCACGAGTTCCTTCATGGCCGGATAGCTTTGGCGCAGTTCGGCCATGCGTGCTTCGTCGTACTGGGGGTTGCGCATGGGAATGGCATAGGTGGCGGTGCGCTGAAAAACCGTGAGGTGTCCCACTTGTGGGGCGATGGTTTGAATGACCTGGATGCCGGTCGCGCCGGTGCCCAAAACGCCAACCCGTTTACCGGTGAAATCCAGCCCTTCGTGGGGCCACCGGCCGGTATGAAACGAGGTGCCTTTGAAGTTTTCAAAACCCGGAATAGACGGCAGCGTGGGCGTGGACAAACCGCCCGTCGCCATCACCAAAAACTGCGCGTCAAACTGATCCCCCGCTTGCGTGGTGAGCGTCCACCGGCCGGTATCAGGGGCGAAGTCAGCGGCGCTAACCCGCGTGTTGAACTGAATATCGCGCCGCAGATCAAATTTGTCGGCGACGTAGTTAAGGTAGCGCTCGGTCTCGGCTTGCGCCGGATAGCGTTCGCTCCAATTCCATTCGTTGAGCAATTCATCGGAGAACCAATACTGATAACACTCGGCGGTGGAATCGCAGCGTGCGCCAGGATAGCGGTTCCAGTACCAGGTGCCCGCAACGTCGGTACCCGCTTCCAGCACGCGCACGCGAAAACCGCGCTCGCGCAGTTGGTGCAACTGATACAGGCCGGACAAACCGGCGCCGACAACAAGAACATCAAAGCTGGATGAAGACGAACTACTCACGAACTCTCTCCTAAGACAAACAATGGCGTGACCGAATGGGCCCCGACCACCCCGTTGAGATACGCATGGCCGCCCCCTAGGCGGGGTACGGGCCTTTCATCACGCCATAACTTAGCGCGGGATCGCGCTGGCGGAAAGGCACCAATAGCATACTGATTGTCGGACCCTAGACGCCATCATTCCACGCAGCGTTGGCCACCCACTGGCGCCGCGAGGAATTTGGGGTGAGGCAGTCAAGCCGTGAATGGCGGACGAAAAAGCGGCGGCTGGGCTAGATGAGGGCCGCCTGATCTGTGAGAGAACCAAAGCATCGCCCGTGGGTGATGTTCGGTTGAACGCTTAAGCCTTGGTGATCTGGGCAAAGGGTCGCCGGCACGTTTACGTACCGGCGACCATCACTCAGATGCTGCGTTGTGGATGACCTTCACCGCGCGCCGTACGCAGGCCTTCAGCGGCCTCTTGGGCCAGTGCCGGATCGGTAAACATCAGGTCGTCAAACATCACCAGTGGCCGGGCGCGGTCGGCACTCAACTGCCCAACGCACCAACGGCGCTCGGGCTCCACACACACCACAACGTAGGCCCCCGGAATTGGCCCAAACCGACGGCTGTTGAGCGTGAACAGGCATTCCCCGAGTTGGTTCATGCGGTCGGGATCGGGCGTGCCCAGCACGGATTTTTCTAACGCGCTGGGGCCACCCTCTAAAGCCGGCATGAAGGTTTTACCGGGTGGCAACCCCACCACCCGGCCACCGGTCGAGCGCCGTTCTGGCGCGGCTCTCAAGGCAATGCACCGGGCTTCATAAAGCCCTTGAGGACATTTTTCATCAGGCGCGACACGTTATTTTTGTAGTTGTTGTGGGATAGCGCACCACACCATGCTAACGATCCCGGCGCAAACACCGCACCATCGTTCGGCGTCTTGTAGTAGATCATGTCGGCTCGAACCATTGGATTTTCATCGCCACCGCCATAGTAGCCGCGCACGCTAAAGTGAATTTCCTCGTTCACTTGCAGCATGAGGTCGGTGTGACCTTCCGAGCGCGCGAGCAAATAGGCGTTGTGGGGCGTGCCGAATTCCAGATCGTAGCGATCGATTTCCAGCCCCGCCGCACCACCGCCCACTAGCCCGAAATCACCAATGATTTCGTCCTCGCCAATGCCCGTGAATATCCATTGGCATTCAGGCCGCTGACTGTCGGGTTCGCGCCGATAGTAGGTTGAGACATCGAAGCCATAACCGGTGAACGTCAGGCCACAGATTTTGCTGGGAATGCGGCCGCGCGCGCGCCACATGCCACCATATTTGCCGTCGAAGGCGTTGTTGTATTCGCCGGGATT
>CAIPNE010000120.1 GCA_903866355.1 uncultured Gammaproteobacteria bacterium | reverse complement strand
TGCGCGGCCTTCCGAACTTTGAAATGTATCCCGTTGCAGATAGCTCGCATAACGTCATCTTGTCCTTGGTCGCGGAAAACCGCTTAGACGCGGCCCTCCAAGAACTGCTTTAGTGCACGGGGCGCGTGCTGCTGATCTGGCGCCCCGTCGGATTGTCCGGTTCCTATGGGCGCCCCGAGCAACCGGGTTCGATAGCGGGGTGGTGGGCCGTTCGTCGCGACTCGCACCCAGCCTTCATGCCTGAATGAACGCGGGCACGTAGCCCGTTAAGCCACCGCTATTTTACGGTCGTGCGCAGAGTGCCATTTTAAATGGCCTTGGCTGTTGGCACGGCCGGTGGCCGCAGCAGGGGGCGCGTTGTTTCATAGGCGCGCGCGGCGCGCAGCACGAGGGCGTCTTCAAACATGGGTCCAACGATCTGCAAGCCTATCGGTAAACCCTCGGGGGTCAGCCCACAAGGGATGGTGCAGGCTGGTTGCTGGGTCAGGTTGAAGGGGTAGCTGAACGGGGTCCAGCTGAGCATGGATTGAGGGTTCATCGACACCGTGCCGGGGAGTCGTGCCGCAAATGCCGGGATGGCAACCGCCGGCGTCATCAGCAGATCGTAGCGTTGCATGAACTGCCGCATGTGTGAGCCCAGCGCGGCGCGCCGGGTATGTAGCGTCTGAACCTCCAATGCGCTCAGCTTTGCTCCGAGCTGCGCCTGTGCCCGAAAGTCGGGGTCGGTCAGATCCTGTTGGTGGGGACTTAGGGTATTCCACAGCGACCACGCCGCGATGAACCATAAACCCGTGGTGATCTCGAGTGGGTCTTCGAAGCCTGGGTCGATGGCCTCGACCACCGCGCCCATCGCGCTTAACGTGGCGACGGCCGTGGCACAGGCTGCCGCGACGGCCGGGTCGACATGCTTGGCGTAGCCCAGGGTGGGTGACCAGGCAATGCGAAGACCCCGTACGCCGTCTTCTAGCGCTGATGTGCAGTCTGTCGTCGTGGGCGGCAGCGAGCTCCAGTCACGGGCATCCGGCTGTTGCAGCACATTGAGCATGAGCGCCGCATCCCGCACGCTCATGGTCATGGGACCGACGTGCGACACCGAGCCAAACCCCGACATCGGATAAGACGGCACTCGGCCAAAACTTGGTTTCAGGCCAAAAATGCCGCAGAAAGCCGCTGGAATTCGTACGCTCCCAGCGCCGTCGGTACCCAAACCCAGCGGCCCCATGCCGGCGGCCACCGCCACCGCGGTGCCACCGGAAGATCCACCCGGGGTGCGGGTGAGATCCCAAGGATTATGGGTAAGTCCCGTCAGCGGGGAATTGGTTTCACCTTTGCAGCCAAATTCAGGCAGCGTCGTTTTGCCGAGAAGCACCGCACCGGCTTCGCGTAAGCGTGCTGTTGCCGGTGCATCCACTGTCCATGCTTGGGCGGGGTCTACCGTGCGGCTGCCGCGCAGGCTAGGCCAGCCCTTCGCCAGGAGGGAGTCTTTGATCGAGACCGGCACGCCATCCAGCGGACCGCAAGGCGCGCCGCGCTGCCAGCGGGCCTCGCTGAGTGCCGCCGATTGCAACGCCGATTCTTCCGCCACAAAACAGAATGCGTTGAGGACGGGATTGCGTGCCGCAATGTTCGCCAGTACGGCGCGGGTGGCGTCGCGCGGGGAGGCCTGACCCGTGCGATAAAGCGCCACGAGTTCTGTCGCTGTGCACTGCGCGAGATCGGTCGCGGCTGGTGGGGATGTTGGCATCGTGCGTTCCTTATCAGAGCCGAAGTGAATTGTAGGGCGACAGGGCCATCTTTTTGCGGTGGCCCGCGACACCGCCGGCACCAGC
>CAIPNE010000119.1 GCA_903866355.1 uncultured Gammaproteobacteria bacterium | reverse complement strand
GTGGTGCCGTCTCCGCGCGTCGCCGCACTGCGTAAAACACCTTCCACGTAGGTCAGGTTAATGGCCAAACCGTCGAGTTTGGTCTCCGCCACATAGGTGATTTCACTTTCGCCTAGTCGCTCACAGACACGGCGATCAAAATCGATAAAGTCTGCTTCAGAGAAGGCATTAGACAGCGACAGCATCGGCCGGCCGTGGCTAAGCGCTGTAAAGGCCGCGCTGATGCCACCCCCTACCCGACCGGTGGGCGAATCGGGCGTGCGCAAGGACGGATTAGCCGCCTCGAGCGCCTGTAGTTCTTGCAGCAGTTCATCGTAGGCCGCATCCGTAATATTCGGCGCGTCCTGCCCATAATAGGCTTCATCGTGCAGCTGAATTGCCTGCCGCAACCACGCTGCGCGCGCGCTATCTGCCGACGAGGGCATTTACCGTGCGTGGCGGGCGGCGATTCGCCGCATCCGCTCGATAACAGGAGAATCGAGTGCTTTGCGCGGTTCGCTTAAGAGTTCGGCCCCCAAGCTTTCCGCCAAGCGCTGGGCCACATTGAGGAATAACTCAAAAGCCACCGGGCCATCCACGGGTGGCGTTGGAAAACGAATGAACAGTGCCAGCCCTTGCGTCGTAAAATCTTGCATGTTCAGCGGATCAAACTGACCGGGTTCGAACATATTGGCCAAACTGAAAACAGGCTTCTCAGCACGGAGATCACCCACCCCATAGTGGTGATAGATATTCATATCGCCGAAACGCATGCCCACCTCGGCGAGCGCTGTTTCAAGCGCTGGCCCGGCAAAATGCGGGACCTTTTGCGGGCGCAGATACAAGGCCAGCACTTCGGCCGGAGGCGGTGTTTTAGGCGGCGGCACGGCGCCGTGATCGTCACCGAAACCAAACGCTAATTGATCGGTACCACGCCGTGCGCTGCGCGCGGTTTTCAACGGCTCGGGTCCCGGCATGGCCTCTGGGGCCGGTGGCGGTGGCGCGAGTGGGCGGTCAATTTCTTGCGTGACGGCCGGCATTTCTGCCATCCGCTCCACGGGTTTCACCAACACAATGTCGTAGTCGTCTTCAGGTGGGACGCGTGCTTCAAAGCCAATTTCTTGCGAAAAGTCTTCTTCTGCCTCGAACTCACCCCGCCGGGGGGCGCGGGCCTCGCGCAACCGACGACCGTAGCGCAGGTTGGCTTCGCGCCGGCGTCGCCAGGCGCTCCAAAGATAGACACCCGCCACGGCGACGAGGCCGGACAGCACCAGCGCAATGCGCAGCGGCCACGCGGAGTTTTCCATCGTTCTAAGCCTGCCCCAACGCCTTCAAGAGCGTGCGCCGGTCACGCGGTGGCCGCCAGCTGTACGGCTTCGTCCATATTGACGGACACCAGCCGCGAGACACCCGGCTCGTTCATGGTCACGCCGATGAGTTGTTCCGCAATTTCCATGGTGATCTTGTTATGGGAGATAAAGAGAAACTGCACCCGCACCGACATCTGCCGCAGCATCTCGCTCAGCCGTACCACGTTCGCGTCGTCCAGCGGTGCGTCCACTTCATCGAGCAAACAAAACGGTGCGGGATTGAGCTCAAATAACGCGAACACGAAGGCCAAGGCAGACAATGCCTTTTCACCACCCGATAACAAATGAATTGAACTATTGCGCTTGCCCGGTGGGCGGGCCATGACGGTCACGCCGGTTTCGAGCAGATCCTCACCGATCAATTCCAGATAGGCATGACCGCCGCCAAACAAAATGGGAAACAAACGCTGCAGCCCAGCGTTAACTTGGTCGAAGGTTTCGCGAAAGCGCGTGCGAGTTTCCTTGTCGATTTTTCGCATGGCTTCAGCCAGCGTTGCCAAGGCCTCGGTGAGATCAGCAAACTGCGCGTCGAGATAGGTTTTACGCTCTGTCAGCTGGGAAAATTCCTCAATCGCCGCTAAGTTGATAGGCCCCAGCCGAGCAATTTTAGCGCCCAGCACGCTCAACTGTTCGCGCCAAGTATCTTCGGTTGCGGCGGGATCGAGGCTTGCCAATATCCCGTGCAGATCTTGCTCCGCACGGAGCAGACGCTCTTCCTGCTCTTGCGCGCGCACTTCCAAAGCACGCTCTTCGAGACGACATTGTTCCAGCGCACGCTGCCGCTCACCGGCTTGTTGGTCGGCCGCCGTGCGAGCGTTTTCGTCGAGGCGTGCCTGCTGGTCGTGTTGGTCTAGCGCTTGCCGGGCAAGCTTGAGTGCTAGCTCACAAGCCAGCCGCTCGCTCAAGGCCGCGTCGAGCGTCAAGCGCAAAGCAGTTTGGGGCGCCAGCGCTGCGGCAACCTCGCCCGCCAGCGTGTGACTGCGCAGACCCAGTTCTTCGCTCAACCGGTGATTGCGCTCAATGGCCAACACCGAAGACGCCTGCCCAGACTTGAGGCTCTCCAACTGCAACGCGATGGCATGACGCCCGTCGCGCGCTTGCCGCCACGCAAGGCGTGTGTGTTCCAACGCCAGTTGCACTTCGCGGCGTTGCGCCGTCAATTGCGCGCGTTGGGTTTCTAGCACGCCAAGCGCATCGCGCAGCCCGCCCGTGTGGGTTTGTAGTTCGGCGAGCTCTTGCGCCTGCGTTTGCGCGCGCGTCGCCAATTCGCTGCGCTGGCGCCCCAGTTCTTGGATGCGGTTCAGGGTTTGCGCCAATTCGGTCTCGTGCCGCTGGGCTCGTCCTCGCAGTTCGGTGGCTTCGCCGTTGCGGCTGTTGATGTGCCGGGAGAGTTCGGCCTCACGGGCTTCCAAGGCTTGTAAGGCACTGTGCGCTGCGCGTTGTTCGCCTTCCAGCACGGCGACTCCCTCCGCAAGCTGCTGCTCTTGGCGCCGCAGTTCTTCCAACCGACGTTCCCGCACCAACACACTGTCGTCGTTTTGGCGACGACCCGGCACTTGCACCCAGTTAGGTCCCAGCCAGATTCCCTCTGGGGTGACCACCGATTCGTGGGCCGCCAACTGCCCTTGGACGGCCTGGGCGCTCGCCAGATCGGGCGCGGCAAACACCCCCGCCAGCAGCGATTCCAGCGCAAAAGCACTGGTAATTTTGTCGATGAGTCGGGGTAACTGCGGCCCCAGCGCGCGCAGTTCCAGCGCACTCACGGGGCGCTGACTCACGCCGCTTAAACTCGCCGCGGGCGCCGAATGTAGGGCGGTCGCCAGCAATGCGACGTCTAGATCTGGGCCGCACAGCGCAGTGAGGCGCCCTGCCAAAGCCGCTTCTGCGGCCGGCTCCCAGCCCGGTTCGATGGTGAGTGATTCGGCGAGTGCACGGGAATGGGCAAAACCATTTGCCGTCAGCCAAGTCATGACCGCGCGTTGATCGCGACCTAGGGCCGCTTCCTGCAGCGCTTGTTGAGACGCTAGGCGCCCGCGCACTTCCTGCCATTGGGTGCGGCGCGAATTCAGCTCACGGGCGAAGCCCTGCAGACCCTCACGGGCCAGCGCTGCGGCCTCGCGCGTGCTCTGATGTGACGCACGTAACGCCTCGCACTCGCTATTTTTAAGCGCTAGGGCCGCATTTTCCTGTGCCAGCGAAACCTGCAGCGCATCCGGATCTAGGCGTGCCAGATCGCTCACCAACCCCGCTAGCCGGCGTTCCGCATCGGCCTGTCCACGCGCCAGCATTTCTAGCCGCGCTTGCCCGGCGTGTTCAGTACGTGAGGTTTCTGTGAACTCCCGGTTGAACGCATCCCAAGCTTCCTGCCACGCCTCGGCGGCCTGTTCTGCCTGTTTAAGGGCCTCGGCGTGACGTTCTTCTTCGTCGGTACTCGCCTGCAATTTAGGCGTCAGGCTGGCGATAGAGAGCTCAATTTCGGCCAACCGATCGCGATCGGTGCCCAGCATGCGGGCGGATTCTTCTTGCGCGTGACGGGCGCGGGCGAGTTCTTGGTCTAGCGCTTGCCGGCGTTCTTCGTTGTGTTGCAGAGACTGCTCAATGCGGGAGATCTCCGCACTTTTGGCATAAAACTCACTTTGGCGCGCGTTAAACTGCCCCTGCGCAGCACTCAATGCCGTG
>CAIPNE010000118.1 GCA_903866355.1 uncultured Gammaproteobacteria bacterium | reverse complement strand
GGCGGCCGCCGCGCGTGCCGGCCATGCACTCACGCCGGCGGGGCAGGTTGCGCATTGGCTGGCCGAGCGTCTGGTACTGCGGCGTCTGCGCGCCATCATGGGGGGTGAAATTCGTTTCATGGTGAGCGGTTCAGCACCGTTTCCACGCTGGCTGCTGGAGCGTTTTCACGGTTTGGGCCTGTTGGTGTTGGAGGCCTACGGCCTGAGCGAAAACGTGGTGCCCATTGCGGTTAACCGAGTCCGCGATTTTGAATTTGGCTCGGTGGGGCGGGTGCTGGCGGGCAACGAGGTGCGCATTGCGGAGGATGGCGAGGTCTTAGTGCGTGGCGCTGGGGTTTTCCAAGGCTATCTGCACGCCGACCCGTCTACTTCCCCGGTGGATGACGAGGGCTTTCTGGCCACCGGCGATACGGGTGTGCTGGGCGCGGATGGACGGTTGCGGCTGGTCGGTCGCAAGTCTGAGATTTTCAAAACCTCCACGGGTCGCAAGGTGGCACCCGCCGCGGTGGAGGGCCGCTTGAAATGCATCCCCGGAGTAGACCAAGCCGTGGCGTTTGGGGCGGGTCGCAAAGCGGTGGTCGCGCTGATTACCCCGGCCTTAGAAGCCTTGCCGGCCCTGCAGGATGCCGGCGCTTTTGCGGCCTACGCGAAGCGGGTGGCGGCAGCCGTTGCCGAAGCCATGCAAGAGGAGCCGGACTATCTGCGGCCAGCCGCGTTGCTGGTTTACCGTCGGGCTTTCACTATCGATACGGGCGAACTCACCAGCAACCTCAAGCTGCGCCGTAAAATCATTGAAGAACAGCACGCGGCGGCCCTTAATCGCCTGTTCGAACGCCTGGAGCAGGCCGCGGCGGCGAGCTTTTGCGAGACGGTTGGCCCAGACACCCTGATGATCACGGCCTAAGGAAGACACATGACCCACTATCTCGTCACCGGGGCTTCAGGCGTGGTGGGCAGCGCCATCGTGCCACCTTTGTTGGCCTATCCCGACGTTACCCTCCAAGTGCTCATGCGGCCCAAAAAAGGGCAGGATTTGGCAGCACGGCTGGACGAGCTCAAAGCCTTTTGGCTGGCGCACTATCCCCAGTTAAAAGCCGCGGACCTCAACGCGCGGGTGCACGCCGTGAGCGGTGAAATCACCGAGCCAGCACTGGGTTTGAGCTCCCACGATCAACAAGATTTAACCCAGCACTGCACCCACATCATTCATTGCGCCGCCAGCGTGAAAATGAATCTGCCGCTGGAAGAAGCCCGCCAGACCGCCTTATTCCCGGTCTCCAGCGTGATCGCGCTGGCCCAGCGTTGCACCCAACTGCACAAGGTAGAGTTTGTCTCCACCGTGGGCGTGGGCGGGCGGCGCAGTGGGCCGTTGCCGGAGCGCTGGCTGGACGAGCCGCGAGAATTTCATAACACCTACGAGGCCTCGAAAGCGGAGGCCGAGACCCTGGTGCGCAAGGCCATCGACCAAGGGCTACCCGCCACGGTGCACCGACCCAGTATGGTGGTCGGCGATGCCACCACGGGGGCGGTTATTCATTTCCAGATTTTCTATTTTATTTGCGAGTTTTTAAGCGGCATGCGGACCTTCGGGATCTATCCGCAACTGGGCGCCGCCACGCTGGATATCGTGCCCAACGACTATGTGGGACAGGCCATTGCCGTGGCCTCGCGTACCCCGGACACCGTGGGACAAATTTTTCATTTGTGCTCTGGGCCAGCCGCCGCGGTGCGGCTCATTGAATTGCGCGCGTTGGTGCGCCAGTTGTTTCGGCAAGCCGGGCGCATGGGCTGGCTGCCGCAGCTGGATTTCTCGCGGGCCAATTTTCTGCGCATCATGAACGGTGTGGGGCGCTTGTTGCCCGAACGCGAGCGGCGCGCCATCAACACCTTGCCGGTCTATTTGGATTACCTCTCCGGTATTCAGCAGTTTGGCAACGACCTCACCACCCAGCGGCTAGCCGCTTTGGGTGTGGCAGCACCGGACAACCAGGCGGTGCTCGCGCAGGTGCTGCGCTATTACCTCAACGCCAAGCGCGCGTAGGGTCAGGTCACGCGTTAACCTCGCCCAGCGCGATCCCCGCCCACCGCCACGCACGCCGCTAGCGCATCAGTCGAAAAGTTTGCCGCCAAAGCCGCCTAGGGCGAAAAATTTCTGGAGTTCTTCAAGGTCGCGGCGGGCGCTCGGCGGCAGGGCGGCGCGCAGGGTTTGCAGCGCTAATTTTTGCGCGTGCGGCAAGGGCTGGGTGGGCGAATGCGCCACCAGCAGAAACGGCACTAAAAACGTCGTGTGGCAGGTGGCGTTGGGCAACGCTCGGCCCACGGCTGCGCTCAGTTCTGGGCGGGTGAAGGCGGCTGCGAGCGAAGCCCGGTATAGGGCGCTGAAAGCGTCCGGGGTGGCCGGGGCGTTGAGCTGGAGAAAAAACTTGACCGATTCGGCGCACTTTAGGCGGCAAAAGTCCTCAATGTAGAGCGCCGCATGGGGTGTGCTCACTCGCGCGATGGTCTGCAGCGTGCGCGCCAGTGCCGCCACATCCGGCAGGTCGTGCAGCGCCATCGTGCAGATGACCGCCGCAACGC